>CALJIY010000319.1 GCA_937973945.1 uncultured Saprospiraceae bacterium
GTTGTTTCTAAATAATAAACACATATCTGAAAATATCTTTTTCCGCTAGCACCCCATCCGCAAGCGGGTCACTAGATTCCCCGAATCTAGTTCATCTCCAAAAAATAAGTCCGTAGCTAGGCTATGCACTGATTTTTTGGATGAAACTGGCAAAAAAATCTATAATTCATATACGTATTCCTTATTTAGGAACAACCCTAATGAAGTTGTTAAAAAATATTTTTAATCGAAAAATTCCACTTATTCTTATCTTGATAATTCTAATAAATTTCATACATTTGCCCCAGAGTTAATAACAAAACCAGAAAGAGGTATCAAGAGTCAACCCACATTTTCACACTCTACTTTATTGCAGTCTTCTCTTGATACCTACTTTCCCTTTTATTACACCTGTCAATCATTAGTCTAAGCCCAAATAGCTTAGCAGATTTTATAGCTCACCAATATACTAGCCTCCAAGCTTTTATTCGATTTCTTAGGTTAATGCTAATAAGTTCTGGATACGAGAACTGGCATCATTTTCTTACTGTTTATATTATAATATCCTAAACCCCAATAAACTAATGAAGTTAATTCATTCGAATGCTATCATAATAGCAGTATCCATCCTATTCTCATTTTCATTTCTACAGGCACAAAATAATTGGATCCGCACGAATCCAGGTGGAGGCGGAGCAAGCTCTATGATCACTGCAACGGCGGGAGGAAAAATTCTTTCTGGATCAGATTTAAGCGGCGTATACATGTCTGAAGACAATGGAGCAACTTGGACGGTATTAGGATTTGAGCAAGGCTTAACCAAAACTGAAATCGTTTTCTTAGCTCCTCATTATAAGGACGAGAATATTTTTTTGATAGGAACTGGCGAAGGTATTTTTAAAACAACTGATGGTGGAGCGTCTGCTTATGCTACTAATATCGAGTTCATCAATGGATTAGGATATGTCGAAGCAATGGAACTTGCCCCTTCAGATGGACAAATTGGGTATGCCTCCCATCATGAATGGTGGGACCCTGTTATGACATTTTTAAAGACAACAGATGGCGGAGATAATTGGAGCATTCAACCTACAACGGGACTGCCTACAGAAGCTAGTATCCTTAAAATATTAGTCGCAGAGAATAATCCCGATATCGTATATGCATTGACTGGAAAATCAAGATATAATTGCACCGAACCTTGGTTGTATAGGTCAAGTGATGGTGGAAGCAATTGGAAGCGTATAGGCATTGAATTAGATGACATCTTAGATTTTGACTTGCATCCTACCGATAACAATAGTGTTTATGCAAGTACCTTCTCAGCAAATGATTGTAGTGCACCAATCTGGAATTATGTCATGGGTAATCAAAGTACAGGTGCCTTTTTCAAAAGCACGAATGGAGGGGTTGATTTTGAAGAAATCGGCGACCATACTGGCTTTATAAGCGTGGGTACTAATCCAGATACTATTGCAGTAACCAATTTTTTATTTCCTATAGATTATAGTACTAATCCCCCCGTTTATAATAGTCAGATGGGTACTTGGAAAACAATCGATGGGGGCACAAATTGGTCGATGACAGGAGATTTGTCGAATTGGATAGTGGGATGGCCTGTACTAAATTATGCCTATGTTTCTAGTTTTTATGGCTTGACCAAAACCATCACAAAAGATCGCAATAATCCTGACAAAATATATGGCGCTTTTGGAGGCTATGCTTGGACCTCCTCTGATGGTGGAAATAACTTTACCAATATTGCTACGAAAGAACTTTCAGAGGAAAAGTTCTTATCGACGGGCATGGACAATATCAATGGTAATGCAATTGACGTTTCTGATATAAATCCCAATACGATCTACGTGGGTTATTATGATCTTGGATTTTGGTATTCTAAAGATCATGGACAATCTTGGTCGTTTAGTCTTCCTGATCCTGCAAAATTCCCTGAGCATGTATGGGGCGGCGGCGGCGGTGCTAATGCGAATTTCGTATTGAATGATCCTGCACGAGAAGCGGTTGTTTGGGCTACTTTTGGTATAAGAAATGTGTCCACTAAAGGAGCTATTTTTAAAAGTACTGCCTTTGGAGAAGATTGGCAATGGAGCAATAATGGACTTGATTCTCTTGGAAGAAACACACACGGTATGTCTATTGATATTAATAGTCCAGTAGACAATAGAACCCTATATGTTACCCAAGATGGGGATGTCTATAAATCAATAGACGATGGAAATGATTGGACCTTATCACTCGCTAATGGTGGTTTAAAATTTACGGCAGTAGATCAATATGATTCCCAATTAATATATGCTGGTGGAGAAAGTGGCTTATGGCGATCGATAGATGCAGGATCAAATTGGACAGAAGTTGGCCTAATGGAGATGCGATTTACTCGTGAACTTCCAAATTCTATAATGAGAGATGATATCGCTCCTACTTCTAGTGTCCCTTGGAGTAATCCTCCCGTGGAGGCATGGAATGGTGTTTTTGAAATCAAGACGGATCCCAATATTCAACATACTGTTTTTGTTAGTGTCTATGGTGCTGGCAAAGGTCTTTATAAGAGTGTGGATGGTGGAATCAATTGGACAAAATTGTATACAAATGATTGGTTAAGAGGTATTGCAATTGATCCCAATGAATCGGATAATCTTTACATATCTTCAGGTGCTGCATATCACTCCGGTGGGTATAAAACGGGATCAGAAGGCGTCTTATTTTCAGAAGATGGCGGGATGAATTGGACATCCATAAACAAAGACATGAGCTGGCCCTTTGCTGGTAGAATGGAAGTAGAGACAGGAAACAATCAACATCTTTGGGCATGGTCGCCAGGAACAGGGGTTCAATATTTATCTATTGATACCATTACGGATGCGGACAATGATAGGATCACTGCCACGAATGACTGCAATGATAACGATGCTACAATAGGGGAAAGACAAACACCAGGAATGTCTTGTGATGATGGGGATACCCTTACAGAAAATGATATCATCCAAGCAGATAGTTGTTCTTGTGCTGGGACCACTGTATTGATTTCAGGCTGTCCAATCCCAACAGAAGCTATAGTGTCTAATTCAAGTGCTAGAAGCGTAAAGGTGGCTTGGTCTGCTGTTCCGAATGCCATTAATTATACGATCCAAATACGATTTAGTGAAGGTATTAGATGGTTGGTTACAAAGCAGCTGAGAACGAATAAAGTACGAGTAGTGGGTCCTTTAAAAGATTATGAATATCGTATTAAATCAAATTGTGAAAATAGCGAATCTGAATATAGTCCTGTTTTTGAATTCTCCATTCCTACTAGGAATTTAATATCGAATGCCACTACAAGAAGTCGAGATCTAGAAGAAATTTTAATTCAAGAATCTGCTACCTTATATCCAAATCCTGTTAAAAACACTTTAAATTTATTTTATCCAACAGTCGTTGATCATACTAATTTTGTAGTGTATAATATTACTGGAAAAGTGGTCTACCAACAAAAAATGATTGTGGGAACAGATCATTATTCTTTTCCTTTAGAGCGTTTAGAATCAGGCTATTATATAGGAACAGTACAGGAAAATGGAAAGAGACGCTACGTAGATAAATTTGTAAAACAATAGACTTTATCCCAAATAATTTATAGAAAGAAGTTGTTTAAAGATGAATTTAAAATAAGCTCTTTTTTACCTCTTCATAAAATTTACTTCCTATTGGAATTTTTATATCTCCAATAAATAAATCTCTTCCTTTCAATGCGGTTACTTTATTTCTATTAATAATAAAAGATCGATGCACTCTCATAAAAGTAGTCATACTTAGAGTTTCATCTAAAGACTTTAATCTTTGATGGCTCATGATTTTTTCTTCTGCAGTATTAAACACCACATATTCATTTGCACTTTCAATATAAAGGATATCTGAAAACTTTAATTTATGCAAATCATAACCTGATTTGATAACAAGCGTATCATTGGGGTTTGTAGAGCTAGTCTCGTCCAATATTAATTTATTCACTGCCACTAAAAATCGGTCAAACGTGATGGGTTTTAATAAATAATCTAAAGCATTCAACTCAAAGCCTTCTATGGCGTATTCTGAATAAGCCGTAGTAAAAATTATTTTTGTTTCAGACTTGATTAGCTTGGCAAAGTCCGTCCCTTTTAAGTCTGGCATTTGGATATCTAAAAAGATAACATCTATGCTTTCTTTTTGTATCATAGACATTGCTTCTAAAGGACTTTCAAAATCTGCAACAAGTTCTAAAAAATCAATTTTATTGATGTAAGATTTTATTAATCCTCTTGCTAATTCCTCATCATCTATAATTAAACATTTAAACATTCTTATTGGGGTTTATTATTAATTTTACAATAAAAATATTAGCTTCTTTCTTTATCAATAATTCATGAGCTTCAGGATATACAATGGCTAATCTTTTCTTAACGTTTTCCAATCCAATTCCTCCTATCTTATCTTTGTTAATTGCTTTTTCGGGAATACTGTTCTCAATTTCAAAATGAATGCGCTCCTTGGTAACTTTTAATAAAATATGAATAAAAGTATCCTTTATTTTTTCAATATGGCTATGCTTGATTGCATTTTCAACAAAGGGGATTAATAGCATTGGGGCAATATTAGTAGCAGGATCAATAATTTGAGTCTTCAATTGTATAGGATAATTTTTACTGCTTTTTAAAGAGAATAATTTAATATAATTTTCAATATACTCCACTTCTTTTTGAAGAGAAACAAAAGGCCGTTCACATTCATACAATACATACCTCAGCATATCTGATAAATAACTAATACTTTTTTGTGTTTTAATAGTATCCATTGCTGCTAATGCATAAATATTATTCAAGGAGTTGAATAAGAAATGTGGGTTAATTTGTGATTTCAGCAACTTCAATTCTGACTGTAATGCCACATTCTTATTGAGAACCACCTCTTGTTCTTTTTTTTGTAAAAAATGAACGCCTTCCACGAAAAGTCCTAGTAAGTAGGCTAAAGACAAAAACATCCCATGCGTTAAACGTACTAAAACTGGAGGCCTAAAGCCTGCTTTTGCGTGATGCAATAAATCTGGTGGACCTGGTCTAGGAGGCGTTAGAAAAAATGAAACAAATAAGGAGGAGACCGTCAGGATAAATAAAGAAGTTAATATAAAATAAGCATATCTCTTTTCTACAAAAAAACTAGGAGCTGCATAATATACTAAAAAAGTGATTAAACCAATTTGGAAAATAAATACCGGCAAATTGTCTAATAGAAAAGGACGTTCAAAATTTTGAGCAATACTCAAAATCAGCCAAATAACACCCCATAACATTGCCTGAAACACTAATCGTTTTGCTTTAGTCATAAAACAAATAAAAGAAAATATTTTCTAATTTTTTTTATAAAATATATTAAGTAACGACAAAACAATAACTCCATCATCTGGACGGCTTCTTTTGCCCTCATTTTTCCTTAAAAAATACTTCCGTAGCCAGCTATGCAAGAATTTTTTAAGAAAAACTGAGAACAAAATAATCTCGCCCAAATGGCGGACTTATTCTTTAGTCGTTACTAAACGAATTAACACAGACTTATTTCATATATTTACTGAATGAACATGCCCATTCACAGAACAATTATTACCATTGATTGAAAATAACTTCTTTTTCTAAGCTACCATAAGTACAGTCTGTAATTTTGTGACTTGTATAAGGAACAAGTCTAGATCAAATAGATCCTGCTCTTTTAAACCATAAATATAATAGCAAACTATGAAGTACCTCATCTTTACCCTACTTACCTTCCTGCCAGCATTATCTAATGCACAGGATTTTTACGACCTAAACACCATCCAAACGATCGACGTTACTTTCGCCGAAAGCAACTGGGATGCCTTGATGGATGCGCAAAAATCAGGAGCGGAAGAGTACATATTAGCGCAAAGTGTAACTATTAATGGCGTGACATATGATAGCGTTGGTGTAAAGTATAAAGGTAATAGTTCCTATAGAGCCAATCAAATCAAAAACCCTTGGCATATTGAGTTAGACACTTATAAAGAGCAGGACCATGAGGGATATACAGACATAAAATTAGCAAGTGGATATAATGACCCTTCCTTTTTGAGGGATGTTTTAGGTTACCAAATTCTAAGGCAGTACATGGATGCACCGCTTGCCAATTATGCTAACCTGTACGTCAATGGCAATCTAATCGGGTTGTATGCCAATACGGAATCGGTTTCCAAGAAATTTGTCAAAAGCCGATTTGGTTCTAAAAAGAACACATTTGTAAAATGTAATCCACCTGCTGGAGCAGGACCGCAATCAAGAGATTTTCCGAACCTAGTGTATATGGGGCAAGATAGTACGGATTATTATGCAGCCTATGAATTGAAATCTGATAATGGTTGGCAGGAATTTATTGACCTTTGTGATACCCTTACCAATCACTTCAACCATATTGAAAAAATACTAGATGTAGACAAAGCTTTGTGGATGCTTGCTTTTGATAATGTAATCGTTAATTTGGATAGTTATCTTGGACAATTTGCGCAAAACTATTACTTATACCGAAGTGATCACCAACAGTTTTTGCCTATTGTTTGGGATTTGAATGAAGCTTTTGGCGTGTTTGCTCAAACAGGTACCATCAATCTGAATAGTACGGCCTCTAAACAACAACTAACGCCGCTGCTACATGCTACAGATTCGAATTGGCCTTTGGCGAATCAGTTGTTAAGTGTGCCGATGTACAAACGGATGTATATAACACATATTAAAACAATACTTTTAGAAAATTTTGATAATGGCAATTATCAAGAAACAGCAATGGCCCTTCGAGCAACGATTGATGCAGCTGTCCAAGCAGACCCAAATAAATTTTACACCTATAACAATTTCCTCGACAACTTAACGTCCGATATAGGGGGCGGAGGGGGCGGCCCAGGGGGTGGTCGTACCATTCCTGGCATTACTAGGTTGATGGATGGAAGAACATCCTATCTGTTAGGGCTGAGTGATTTTACTGCCATTACGCCAAGCATCTCAAGCATTTCTTTGTCCAATACTACACCTGCTATTAACGAAACGATTACGATCTCTGCCTATGTTAACGACGGCAATACCGTTTATTTAGCTTATCAAAATGAGTCAGGTGCTCCTTTTACGAAAGTACAAATGTTTGATGATGGAGCCCATAATGATGGCGCTGCAAATGATGGCACATACGGCACCACATTGACCGTCAATAGCTCGTCCGTTCAATATTATATCTATGCTGAGAATGATAATGCTGGGATGTTTGCTCCTCAACGAGCTGCACATGAATATTATACCCTTACGGCTACTGTACCGACGAATAACGCTGTGGCTGGTGATTTGGTGATCAATGAATTTATGGCTTCCAATGATGCCACTATTGCAGACCAAGATGGAGAGTTTGAGGATTGGATTGAATTATACAACAACACAAATGCTAGCATTGACTTAACAGGCTATTTCCTTTCGGATGATGAAGCGAATTTAACACAATGGGCATTTCCTACAGGTACGTCCATTGGAGCCAATGGATATTTGACCGTGTGGGCAGATGATGATGAAGACCAAGCAGGACTGCATGCTAATTTTAAACTATCCGCTTCAGGAGAGTCCATTTTTTTAGTGAATGCAGCGGGTGAAATTGAAGATGTCATCAGCTATGTTGATCAAACAACAAATATTTCTTTTGGACGATTTCCAAATGGAACAGGCGAATTCCAAGAAATGAACCCAACATTTAATTCAGAAAATAGATCAACAACTGTTGTCCTATGTGCCAATAACGGTGGCGATACAGATAGTGATGGAATATGTGCCGATGAAGATTGTGATGATAATGATGCCAATATAGGCGCCAAACAATCGGCTGGAACAGCTTGTGATGATGGCGATACTGCTACCATCAATGACATCATACAAGAAGACGGTTGTACTTGTGCAGGAACCACTATGTTTGCTAATAGCGATGTGGTCATCAATGAATTTATGGCCTCTAATGAGGCAACGGTGGCCGACCAAGATGGAGAATTTGAAGATTGGATTGAGTTATATAACAATGGTGGAGAAAGCGTTAATCTAGAGGGGTACTTCTTATCTGATGATGCAACTGATTTAATGCAATGGGCGTTTCCAGCAGGTACCGTCATTGAACCGAATGCTTACTTAATGGTATGGGCAGATGACAATGAAGACCAAGCAGGACTACATGCTAATTTCAAATTATCCGCTTCAGAAGAAGCGGTCTTTTTATCAGACGCTACTGGTGCTATTATTGATTTAATCAACTATACAGACCAAAAGACGGATGTCTCTTACGGAAGATTTCCAAACGGAACAGGGGATTTCCAAGAAATGAGTCCAACTTTTGGTACGACTAATAGTCAAACAACTAGCACTTCCAATCTTACATTTGAAACGATCGATTTAAAGGCATTTCCTAATCCTACCACCAATTCCTTTTATTTGGAAATTGGTGGAACTGACCAAAAGGAACAATTCGTTCAGATTTATAATTTGAATGGAACCTTAGTCTATCAAAACACCCTATTTAAAGCGGCTACAATTGACGTTACAGCATGGGGACCTGGCATGTATATCATTAGAGCGGAAAATGCTTATTTGAAAATGATCATTCAATAGATTTGATTGTAAAACAAAATTGGGGCAAGTTCAATTAGACTGATCCGATCACTTTAGGGTGGTCGGACCAGAGGGCACGTTTCATCCGACCACTCCTAAAGTGATCGGATGAATTCATCGCTGCCCCAAATTTGTTTTACGCTCAATAGATTTTTACTATCCGTGTATTAAACAAGCTTGTATTGAGGGCAGACAATCGTTTTTTGTTTACGAACAAGAAATGATTGTCTGTCTTAATAATGAAGATAATGCTCATTTTAACCAAACTAATTGCCAATACCATATCCTTCGGCACTAATTTTGCAAAAATAAAATAGCGTTAATTCTTATATTTTCAAAACGCACCCTCCAACAAAGGAATTAATCAATCAATTTGTAAATTAAATTGATCCCTATCCCTACTCCTTACCCACTCGGAGTCGAGCTGGTTGGCCTCCACTTCTCTTTTCCATCCCTCCTTAGTAAAAAAATCACACTATGGTTGAAAGGACTACCCAATCAAGATATATTGTTCAATTATCTTCGATATACCTCCTGTTGTTGCTAATATTTGCAGCGATACCGTCTACCTATGCAAGAACAAGCACCGTAGACAGTTTACAAGCCCTACTTGCCAATACAACTTCAGATGCAGAACGATTAATCTTAATGGATCAAATAGTGGATGAATGGATTAGTATTGACTTAAAGAAAGCTCTTGAGCTTGCCAAACAAGAATTGGATCTATCTCAGGCTACCAATAATAAAGTAGCAGAAGCAGTAGCAAAGAATAATCTAGGGCTTATATTGTATGAAACAGATGAAAGGCTAAGCGCTTTAGGTTATTTTAAGGAAAGTGAACGTATGGCGGAAGAGTTGAATCTACTAGAATTACAATCCCGTAATTTGATGAGCATCGCTAATTATTATCGCTATACAGATGTGGATTCAACAAAAACGGTCCAGTATTTATTAAAAAGTGCAGAAGTGAGCAAGGTGGCAAATTTTCATTGGGGAACAGGACGATCTTATGCAAAGCTAGCTTCTTTCTATACTAAATACAATCAAATAGAACTGTGTGAAACCTACCTTCAACAAGCTGCTATCTATTATTCTAAATACCACGAAGGAGCAAAAACAATAGCCCACTATTACAATGAAGTCGGTAATAAAATATGGCATATTGATCCCAATAAATCAATGGCTCTTTTTTTCAAAGGAAGGGAATATGCAAGTACTCCTTCTTTAATGGTGAGTTTAGCAAAAGCCTATAGCTATATTGGAGATCATAGAGAAGCTATCGATTATTTACAAGAAGTGATTCCTCTGCTTCAAAAAGAAGAAAAAAGACGGAGACAGTTAGGAATTGCTACTGCACAACTTGCAGAAGCATATATAGAATTGGGCGAATTTGAATCAGCCAATAAAACTTGTAATGAAGGGATTGAGCTATTAATTAATCTAGGTAGATCAGATCAAAACGCATTGCCTGCTTTTTATAGAGTAAAGGGAATTATCATGGAACAATCAGGCAAGGAGGAGGCAGCCTTGGAATATTACACGAAAAGTTTGGAGGAAGCTAAGCGGGTAAGGTATACATATGAACGCATCAAAGCGACGCTTACGCTCGGTCTCTTTTACGCTTCCAGAGATGCTAATAAAAGTAAAAATTACTGTAAAAAAGCACTCAAAGATGCCAAAAGAAAAAAACATACGAATCTAGAAATTACTGCTTGTGATTGTCTTTATAAAATTTATAAGGAAGAAGACGCTTATCTAGATGCCTTGAAATTTCATGAGCAAAAAATCATACTCAGCGACTCTATAAGTACCATGAAAGTCAAACATGCCATAGATATCAATAGTAAAATAGCAGAAAAAGATCAACTAATTGCAGAGCAATCCTACCAAAAAGAGCTAAAAGAAAAAGAGCTAAAAAATCAATACATACTTAATACTTCCCTCTTTATTTTCATGCTTTTAGGTTTAATAGGTTACCGAAGAATCAGCGCAAAAAATAAAGAGATTAATTCAAAAACAAAGGAATTAGTAAGAGCTAATTTAAGTCTAGAACGTTCGAACAAAGAGTTAGAGCGGTTCGCCTATATCACCTCTCACGATCTTAAGAGTCCTATCAATAA
>CALJIY010000320.1 GCA_937973945.1 uncultured Saprospiraceae bacterium
TTTTTAGCAATAGCTACGGCTATTCCGAAAAATTTTGCCTTGTACAAAACTAAATTTTCCTCCATCTCGCCTCATCAGCTACCGCCGAACAAGTCTACTATTTAAGCAAAGATGAATAAATATTTCTATTACCTATTACTGACTTTTACTTGTTACAACACAAACATTATTGCTCAAGATATAAACACCTTTGAGAAAGCGGTATTAGCGGCATTAGACAGCTCTAACTATTATACCTATGATGAGTTTTTTGGTGCCAGTGGTTATGATAGCCTGAATGTAAAAGACCAGTACTTATTCGCTGAGGCAGCTCGTAAATTAGGCGCCTATGGATTAGCCGAAGATGGATATAGAAGAACGATTCATTTAGATAGTTTGGAAGACAAAGCATATATCCCCCAAGCCATTTATTGGATGGGGGCTATGAAAAAACTACAAGGAGATTATGAAGGGGCTATCCCTTTATTCGATCAATTCTTAGAATGCCCGCCTCCACTGAGTAATCATTATTTAAGATTGGCTAAAGCCGATCAGGAAGATTGTCGGTTTGCCTTAGAAAGAACAAAGTCGATGGATGATTATTATGATATTCGACATTTAGGGGCTACCGTGAATTCTGAATATTCTGATTTTGCACCATTGCTTGTTGGAGATCAACTATACTTTTCTTCCTTAAAATATGAATTGCCCAATGAGCGCGTCTCCCCTCCCCGTTTATTCGCTAAAACATTGATAAGGAATGATGCCTCAGGAGTACAAATAGTAGACCAATTAAACAAAAAAAACGAAACGGTAGCACATGTAGCGCTATCTCAAAATGGGAATAGAATTTATTATACACAGTGCAATTATATAGGAAAATCTAGGCAGTTAAATTGCCAGTTATTTTATAGAAATCAGGCCGCAGATGGTACCTGGGGAGAAGAAAATAAACTGCCAGACCATATTAATGTGCCCAATGCTTCTACGACCCAACCCGCTACAGGATTGGGAGAAGATGGCGAAGAATATCTCTACTTTGTTTCCAACCGAACCATGGCCGAAACGGGAATGGACATCTACTACAGTAAAGTCTTAGTAGAAGATTTTGGTCCTGTAAAAAAACATCCAATTAGTACCACTGGGAATGATGTCACCCCTTTTTATCATACGCCGAGCCATACGCTATACTTTAGTACAGATAGTAGAACGGGACTAGGTGGCTTTGATATTTTTAGCTATACCAACGATATAGTAAAGCATGAAGGCTACCCATTAAATAGTAGCTTTAATGATCTTTACTTCACCCTCGATCCATCTGGAGAAAAAGGACATTTCTCTTCAAATAGGCAAGGCTGTATTCGACTCAATGAATTAGAGATGGGCTGCGATGATATTTTTGCGGTGGACTTTGTTCGGATCAATTTAAAGGTCATTGCCTTAGATGATAAGGATCAAGAATTATTAGGTACAAAAGTCGAAATGATAGAATGGAGTTCAGCTGATTGTACTGGAACGCCTTCCAATATTTTTGAGGAAACACATACAGATAATAATGAATTTCATCAGGCTGATTTAAAGAGAAATACTTGGTATCAAATAATAGCTACCAAGGAAGGATATGATCCTGATACCATTTGCTTTAATACCAATAATATAAAGACCTCCACAGAGATCATCAAACAAGTAAAATTAAAGCCTAGCATTTTCAAACTAGATTTAGATGCCTTGGTTTTTGATAATAGTTCGGGTGTAGCCGCTCCTTTAAATTCAGCGATTGTCCAATTAGAAAATATTCTTACAGAGTCCATTGCTTATACGGAAAAGAAGGAAGGCAATGTATCTAGTTTCACCATTCAAAACGATCAAGAATATTGTCTAGTAGCAAGTGCTATAGGCTATACCAATGATACCCTTTGCTTTAATACCAATGGTCTTGAGAAAGGGACTACTTTAGTCAAACGTCTATATCTAAATACAGACATTGACATCCTAGATGAAATACTTCCTATTAGCCTGTATTTTGACAATAATATCCCGAAAGCAAATAATAGCTCAAAAACGACCACTAGTAGTAACTACGAAGATTTATTCTATCCTTATTATAGAAAGCAGAATGAATTTATAGCAAATTATTCTGGTGCTCCGTCCAAGGAAGAAGGAGAAAGGGAAGTTCGTACCTTCTTTGAAAATGATTTAAAGAACAACTTTGATACTTTAGGAATTTTCTCAGAGGCTTTGATTAGTTTTCTCCGTAGTGGTCAAAAAGCAACGATCTCCATACAGGGGTATGCTAGTCCATTGGCAAACCCTGTTTCTAATGCACTTTTGAGTAGTCGGCGAGTCAACACGATCATGAATCATTTTAGGACCTATAATAATGGCGTCATTGAGCAATACATCGGCAAGCAGTTATTTCTAGAAGAAATAGCCCATGGCGAAGGTAAAGCGGATAAGAATATACCAGATGACCCAATCAATGGAAAATATAGTCCAGCGGCCTCTAGAGAAAGGCGTGTGGAGATTATTGGTATTTCCATTGGAGAGCGGTCTAATACTAATTTGAGATTTGAGTAAGCTTAGATGTTTATTTTACCATATAGGTACATAGGGCACATAGTATTAAGCCTAAATGAACTATGTACGTATGTTCTCAATGAGAAATGACGAATGAGAAATGAATAACAACCAGCATGTACATCCTGTTTGTTATGCATCATTCATCATTTTTAATTCATCATTGAGAACTTACCTACGTGGTAAAAAACTATATCGTACTTACTTATCAACCGACAAAACCGAAATCAATCATTGAAAGGCTTTTGTTTGGCATAATAAATACATATATTTGAAAATTATAATATTTAAAGCAATATTGTATAAATCCATGAACATGAGGAATGCTATATTGTTTTTGGTACTTTTAGTAGGCTTTTTTCAATCAGATCAGCTGTTAGCTACTGACTCTCCTACTGAAATTACGAAAAACAAACACGACGACCGTACCTATCCCAACTCCGATAATTCTCCCACAACCTACTTTTTTGGAATAAAATTGACCCTCGAGCGCAGTGATGCTACTTGTGCTAATGAGCGGGATGGCTGGATGAAAGCTATTGTTTCTGGTGGCGTAGGCCCCTATTCCTACCTTTGGAGTAATGGCGCAACAACTGCTACCATTGAACAGCTTAATATTGGTCACTATACGGTAACGGTTACCGATGATGCTACTGGTCAGACTAGAAGTGCCAGTGCATTAATAAAAGAACCTGAGCAATTAGTCTTAAATACTAATCTTCGTCATATCAGTTGTAGCGGTACCGATGATGGACGAATTGACGTGAGCGCAGAAGGTGGTGTAGGCCCTTTTTCCTATGCATGGAGAATAGGTGGTAGTGGTACGGTTCGCCAAAATTTGCCCGCGGGCCGATATTTCATCACCGTTACAGATGCGAATGGCTGTACGGCAACAGCTACCCCTAAAATATTGGCTTCTTCTATTCCTACCCTTTATACAGAAGCGACTCCTGAAAATTGTAATGGTACAGGTAATGATGGTAAAGTTCGTATCACCATATCGGGCGATGCTCCTCCTTATGACATTGTTTGGAGTACAGGAGATCGACAAAAAGAAACGCTTAGCTCGCTCTCGCCTGGTGATTATACCGTTACGGTAACAAATGCAAGAGGCTGTAGTACTGTTGAGACCATGCAGGTCAACGCAGGTGGAGATGCTTTAGAGGTAGAACTATCTGCGAATGAGTTTATTTGTGGGAATGCGCCAATAGGAGCTGCATCAGTCATCGTCACAGGTGGACAAGCTCCATACACCTATACTTGGAGTAATGGCGCTACTGGCCCTTCCCAAAATAATTTGTCTCCAGGTAATCATAGCATAACCATTCGTGATAGTAATGGCTGTACTAAAGAGATTCCATTTACGATAGATAGCAAACCAGTCCCTAATATCGAATTGCATTCTAATAAAAAGGTTTGTTTTGGCAATGCGGATGGCGGCATTCAAAGTACAGTTACAGGTGGACTAGCACCTTATACTTATCTATGGAGTAACGGAAGTACGGATGCTAATTTAACGAATGCTCCAAAGGGAGATTATATGTTAACCGTAACGGATGCTGCTGGCTGCACAAGTGTAGCAGATAGCAAAGTACGATCTACAGATGAGGTTTTCATTGCGGTAACAGATTTTCAAGAAGTAACTTGTCCAGGTGGTAATGATGGCCGAATCAGTGTCAATGTGACAGGTGGAACAGAGAATGGCTTTACTTATGCATGGAGTTCAGGCCAGGTAGGTACTAGTATTACAAATTTAGAAGCGGGTACCTATACCCTATCCGCTACAGATAATTTTAGCAATTGTGTCACTACAAAGGTCGTCACGGTTCCTGAACCTCCTGCTATTGATATTACTGGCTCTTCGACGCCTGCCTCTAATGAAAATACAGCAGATGGCACTGCTTCCGTAAGTGTATCAGGTGGTACGCCAGATTATACCTATAGCTGGAGTAATGGCGCTACGACTAGTACCATTTCAAATCTAGCGAATGGTACCTATACCGTCACAGTGACGGATGCATTAGCTTGTACTAAAACAACTAGCATCTTAGTAGAAGCTTCTTGTATTTTAAAAGTGAATTTATTTGCGGCTCCATCCAATTGCCTAGGCAATGAAGGGAATATAGTCGCTGATGCGATAGACACCAATCATGACGTCACTTACCAATGGAGCGATGGGCGCACAGGAAGAAGTATTATTGGTTTGGCAGCAGGCTATTACACAGTTACTGCTACAGATGCAGTGGGATGTACGGCAAGCGCTGGCGTAATGGTAGGGGATGCCTGTAGTTGTTCTGATCCGATTATCAACAATATTGTGGTCATTAATGCTTCTTCAGCGGAGACAGCAGATGGTTCTATAAAAATAGAGATGGCTTCGGGCTCTTACAATTATCAATGGTCTGACCCTTCCATTAATGGAGGAACGGCTACTGGTTTAGGAGCAGGTACTTACACGGTTACTATTACCGATACAAAAAGTACTTCTTGTGAAACTATAGAAACTATTGTCATTAGTAATTCTTCTTTAGGTCCTATTGATGTAGTGGCTACCACAGCAACAGAATGTGGTAAAGCAATTGGTACAGCTATGCTTGCGCCTGCTAACTATGCCTATACTTGGAGTGATGGGAAAAGTGGTCATAATAGAGGCGATTTAGCGGCTGGTAATTATAGCATTACCGTTACTGATCCTTCAAGACCTGGTGTACAAGATGTCATACAGGTATCTATTGAAACAGAAGGTGGATTATTAGTAACACCTACGATTAATGAATTCCCTACTTGTGGTTTGAATAATGGATCTGTAAGTCTTGCAGTTTCTGGTGGTAGCGGCGATTATAGTTATGGTATCTGGGGAACTTCAAATACTCGGACAGATCTAATGGCAGGTACGTATACCATTGATATCATCGACAATAGATTCGGCTGTACGGAATCCTTCACCTTTTCTTTACTTAATCAAGGCAGCAATATTGAAGTGGCTATTACTAATATCCTACAAGTATCTTGCGCAGGTGGCACAGATGGTCAGGTTCAATTTACGACCTCTGGCAATGTCGCACAAACACGAATTATAGATGGCTTGGGCATGGAATATAGTCCTACTGCTTTAGGTGCAGGAGACTATTGTATAGAAGCAATCGATACAGATGGTTGTCTAGTGGGCAGTGAGTGTTTTGAAATAATCGAACCTGATTTAATATATGTAACCATCAATAGAATACCAGCTACTTGTGCTAGAGGAGGAAGCATTCTTTTGAATGTACGTGGCGGAAATGGCGCTTATCAAGTTAACTGGAATGACCTTTCTGATACAACGAGTGAGTTAATCCGAACAGACGTACCTAGAGGCGTTTATGCTTTTAGCTTAAGTGATAGCAAGAACTGTACAGCAAGTACGTCCAGTATTCAAATAGATCAAATAGCAGGCCCAACATTAAGTATCAGTGCTACCGGTTCTACGACCAATAGCTCTGCAGACGGTACTGCTGCCGTTGTTGCGAATGGAGGAGCTGCTCCCTATACCTATCAATGGAATAATAATGGGACAACCGCTACCATCAATAATATTGCAGCAGGCACTTATACCGTAACGGTAACAGATGCCAATGGTTGTGCAGAAGTCAATTCTGTGACCGTTGTAGCTAATTGCTTATTGAATGCTAACATTAGCGTAAATGCATCAGCTGGATGCCTCGGAACAGAAGGCAGCATCAGCGCCAATATTACTGGCACCACTAAGGCTTTAAACTATGCATGGAGTAATGGTGCTACAGGCCAAACAATCATTGGTCTTTCAGAAGGTTACTACAGCGTCACGGCTACAGATGCAGCAGGATGTGTCATTAGTACGGGCATCATGGTACAAAATAATTGCGCTTGTTCTGATCCAGTTATAGCCAATGTCGTTGTAACGAAAGCCTCCGCAATGGATGCGAAAGACGGTGCTATAAAAATACAAATGCAAAGTGCTGGTAGCTATAGTTATCAATGGTCTGATCCTACGATCAATGGAACCAATGCTACTGGTTTACTA
Organism: uncultured Saprospiraceae bacterium; assembly: GCA_937973945.1. Lineage (GTDB taxonomy): Bacteria > Bacteroidota > Bacteroidia > Chitinophagales > Saprospiraceae > JAFMDF01. The sequence goes on from CALJIY010000320.1 coordinate 6,596, forward strand.
TCAGGAGAATATATAGTTACCATTACAGATGCCATCAGTCCTTCTTGTGCTACGATAGAAAGAATTTTGGTTGGCAATTCTGAAATTGGTTTTATTAAAGTGGTGTCTACAACGAATACAGAATGTGGAAAAGCTACAGGAAGTGCGACCCTAGATCCAGCTAATTTTTCTTATGCTTGGAGTGATGGTCAAGGCGGCCATATTAGAAATGATCTCGCAGCTGGCACGTATACCATTACCGCTACCGACCCAGCCAATCCAGGTTTAGAAGATTTTATACAAGTAACGATTGAATCAGAAGGTGGCCTAGTCGTAACCCCTGTTTTCAATACCCTACCAGATTGTGGTTTAAATAATGGGGCTGTTAGTTTATCCGTAACTGGAGGTAGTGGCAATTACAGCTACAGCCTTTGGGGGAATACCAATAGCCGTACCGATTTAATAGCAGGTACCTATACCGTCCAAGTAACGGATAACACTTTTGGATGTACAGAACTACTCACCTTTGCATTAAATAATACAGGAGCTAATATTGATGTAACGATTACCAATATTCTACCCGTTTCCTGTGTTGGACAAGCAGATGGTCAAGTACAATTTACCACCTCTAGCAATGTAGCTGAAGTACGTGTGATGGATGGTTTTGGAAATAGCTATAATGCCAATGCTCTACCAGCAGGAGATTATTCTTTGGAAGCTATTGATGCAGATGGCTGTTTGGTTGGTAGTGAACTTTTTGAGATTAGTTCGCCCGATCTTTTATATGTTGGGGTCAGCAGAACGCAAGCAACCTGTGCGACTGGCGGAACAATCAATTTAGACGTACAAGGAGGCAACGGTGGATATCAAGTCAATTGGAATGATCTTGCTGGATCAACTTCTGAATTAACAAGAACCAATCTTCCTGCAGGCGTGTATGCTTTGACCATTAGCGATACTAGAAATTGTAGTGCTGCCGTATCTAGTATACAATTGGATCAAAAAGATGGACCTATTATTAGTGCTACTGCTACTGCTGCGATGACCAATACAAGTGCAGATGGCTCCGCTACCGTAAGCGTATCTGGCGGTCAAAGTCCCTACACTTACCAATGGAATAATAATGGAACAACAGCTACTATTAATAATATCCCAGCAGGTACTTATACCGTAACCGTTACAGATGCCAATGGATGTGCAGAAGTTACTTCTGTAACAGTTGGTGCTACTTGTTTACTCCAAGCTACTATTGCTGTAGCTAACGTGACTTGTGCTGGCGGCAATGGTCAACTGACTGCTAATATATCTAATGCAAATGGTGCATTGTCGTATACGTGGAGTAATGGGAGTACCGGCCAAACAATTGCTAATTTAAAAAGAGGCTTGTATAGTGTAACGGCTACCGATGCTTTAGGATGTACCATTAGTACAAGTGCATTCGTAGCCTCAGATTGTAATTGTGTAGAGCCAGAAATTATTAGTACGGTATTAATAGAAGCTACTGGACCGGAAGAGGAAGATGGAGTGATTACCTTAAGTTTAAATGGAGGAAATGACAGCTTCAATTTTCAATGGTCTAATGGACAAAATGAAGCGTCTATCACTGGATTAAATCCAGGTACTTATACGGTAACAATTAGTGATAAAAATGATGCAGAATGTCTATTGATTAGAGATATATTAGTTGGAAATTCTACGACGAAAGTTGGGCCGATAGAAATTACTTCATTGACCCATTCTGAATGTGGACAAAATAATGGCTCGGCTCAATTATTCCCAACTGGCTTAGATTTTAGTTGGAGTGATGGCGGCACCGGGTTTTCTAGAACAAACCTAGCGCCGGGCACTTATACGGTTACCGCTACCTTTGAATCCCTGTTTCCAGGAGAGGCAGATGTTATAACAGTAGTCATAGAGTCAGAAGGAGGTCTAGATGCCACTGCAATGATCAATCAACAACCAGATTGTGGATCTAATAATGGAAGTGCAACGATTCAAGCTACGGGTGGAAGCGGCAATTATACCTTTGATTGGGGCAGTTCTTTTGGACCTACTAGAACAGATTTAATCGGCGGCACTTACTCGGTGACTATAACCGATCAATTATATAATTGTGTGGAAGTACTCACCTTTTTATTGCCGAATAAAAGTGATGCCCTTCTTAGTATTACAAACACCACACCTGTTACTTGTCCAAGAGGCAGCGATGGAAGTGTACAGTTTGACCTGACAACGCCACCAAGCGTTGCTACACCAGTTACTACTACAATCAAGGATGGAAATGGCAATACCTACTCCGCTACGGCTTTACCAGCAGGTGATTATTGTATAGAAGTGACTGATGCAACAGGTTGTCTTATCGGTGGATCTTGTTTTGAAATCACCCAACCAGAGGAGATCTTTTTAGAAATATCCAGAATTCCTGCTACTTGTAGTAAGGGTGGATTAATCATTGCAAAAGCCGCTGGTGGCAATGATAACTTCACTTTTGATTGGGTAGATGTAGATGGAACAGATGATGGGCCCACTAGAGGAAATTTAGAACCTGGCACTTATGCGGTACTAGCAACAGACAGTAAGGGTTGCTCTGTTTATGTCAATAATATTCCAATTGCAGAACCAAAAGAACCAACGGCTAGCTTATCAAGCACTTCTCCTGCTACCCTATTAAGTAATGATGGAACAATAAGCGTAGTGACAGAGGGAGGATTAGAACCGTTCCGTTACTTATGGAGTAACGGAAATGGGAATATGCCAAACAATCCAAATCTTAGCCCTGGACCTTATTCTGTAACCGTAATAGATGCTAACGGTTGTGTCAATATTTTGGAAACCGTATTAGAAGCTGATTGCACCTTCGACATTAAGCCAACTAACAACATAGTAGGTTGCGCTGGCAATGATGGGGGTATTGATTTAATGATCACTGGAGGTACTGGAACCATTAGTTATATTTGGAGTAATGGCGCCACTACTGCCTCTATTAATAATTTGGTTCCAGGAGAATATAGCGTTACCGTTACAGATCAAGGAGCTTGTCGTTATGAAGAAACATTCACGATAGGAGAAAACTGCGACTGTGAAAATGTGATGATTGAAGAGGTTAAAGTTAATCAATTAGCAGAGTGCGGTGTCGCGGATGGTGCTGCTGAAGTTATTGTGGCTAACCCGAATGCAGATATTACCTACAGCTGGAGTGATGGCGTGGTAAAAGATAGTCCAACAAGAGATGACTTGGAAGCAGGAGACTATACAGTTACTGTGACTGATAATATATCGGGATGTACCAAAATGGAATCTGTAAGCATAGGAAATCAACCCACTACCGCTAAAGTAATTATTAATCCTTTGGTCAATTGCTTTAATGATACTGGGGTATTAATCTTCAATATAGAACGCTCTGCTTGTTTTGAAGGACCAATGGATGTCGTAATCGTTGATTCTAATGGAACAGAATTTCCATTCGATCAATTACCAGCAGGCGAGTTTGAGCTGGTTGTTATAGATGGAAATGGTGTAGAGATTCAGCGAGAAGCATTCAGTGTCACTAGTCTACCTGAAATTGGAATTGATTTTGACATAACGCCTTCTTCTTGTGATGGCCCAGGTGCCATTGACTTGTCTGTTGTAGGCGGGAACGATCAATTTTCTTTCGATTGGCAAGATCAAGCTGGCGATGCCAACGATCCAAATAGAAGCAATCTAGCACCTGGCGTATATGAATTATTCTTAAAAGACAATACGACGGGCTGTATTAGTGAGAGCAGTTATACAGTAGCAGCAGAAGGATTAGATATTACCAGTATTGATACCATTTATACCTGTGATAAAGATCAAGTACAATTAGCCGTAAACAACAATAAACCAGAAGATCAACTAAGCTATGAATGGACGCCTTCAGTAGGCATTATAGCTGGTGCAGATACTGGTACACCTACCGTGAGTGTGGAGGGCGAGCAAGTGTATACCTATACGGTACAAAATCAATTTGGCTGTGAAGAAACAGGTTCCGTAAGGGTGATATCTGCAATGACTAGACCCCCAGCCAGCATTGATCAAGCATTACAATGTGATGGTAGAACGGTAGATTTCAAAAGTTCTGGTGGTGCATTAGGCAATTATATATGGGATTTTGGAGATGGTACCACTTCTAGAGAAATTAATCCTTCTCATGTATATGCAGAGGCTGGCAACTATACAGTTGGTCTGCGATTAGATCCTGTATTCCCATGTGCCGATGCTTTAGGTTTGATGTCGGAGCGAACGCTCAATGTATTAGAAGATGCAGTAACGGAAGCCTCTTTTGAAATAGATTATGATCCTTGTGTGGATGAAGGTTTAATTACTTTTAGAAATACTTCTGAAGTTTCTCCGGGTACACCAAATTGGAATTGGGACTTTGGAAATGGGATGACCTCAACAGAAGAAAATCCACAGATTACCATTGAAGATAATACGAATTTAAATGTCACTTTAACCTTATCGACTACCGATGGATGTGAATCGCAATTCACGCAACAGGAACCATTTCAAATATTTAGATTTCCTACCGTCTCAGATACAGTAATGGCTTGTCCTAATGTGGCCACACCAGTTAATCCAGATGGAGTAGCAGATTTAAAATACAGTTGGTCACCAGCAGGCGTATTTGATAATTCTAATATTGCCTCTCCGCTGATCACCGTTGATAGAACTACTTTAGTGGAAGTGGTTATTAGCCAAGATATGTGTGAAACCAAATCAACTGTTTTAGTAATGGTTCCAGAAGTAGTGGAGTATGATAAAACAGAAGATGTAACCGTATGCTCTGATGATGAGGTCGAAATAGGAGCAAATTTTGAGCAAGAAGGAACCTTAATTTGGTCGGAATCTCCAGATTTTGATCCTATCATTTCTACTGCAGCTTCTTTTACCGCTGGTCCAGGAGAATACTTCTTCCAATTTACAGATGAGTTTGGTTGTACGATAGAAGATGGGGTATCTATTGAAAATGCCACCCCAGATTCTGATATTATTGCAGATGATCCTATTCCATTATGTGTAGGAGCCAGTACGATGCTCAGTGTGAGAAATGGAAACCCTACTTTTGAATTCATTAGTTACCAATGGCTTCCAGATCCTAGTATACAAACAGAGAACTTATCGGCTCCTCGTATTGCCATAGCTCCTACGGAAACAACGGATTATACCGTCATCGTTATGAATATCGCAGGTTGCGAGGATACGATCACCACCACGGTGGAAGTAGTCAATTTAGAAACGACTATCGACCTAAGCGCTTCAAGAGATACGATCTTTAATGGGGAACAAGTTGACTTAAACGTAACACCATCTGTCGGGGTTGATGTTACTTGGTCGGATGATCCGAATGCAGGCCCCACGCGCACCGTAATGCCTATGAGTGATACGGTTTATGAAGTAACTGTTACAGATGAGAACGGATGTACGACGACCAAAATGGTGATGATCACCGTACAGAATCCAATATGTGGACCGCCAAATATATTCTTTCCAAATGCCTTTAGTCCAAATGGCGACGGCATCAATGATGTATTAAGACTAAGAGGGAATGGCCTAGAAGAAGTCTTTTGGGTCATCCAAAATCGTTGGGGTGAAGAAGTCTTTAGAGCGAATGCACAATCTGATGAATGGGATGGCACCTTTAATGGTACCCTAGTAGATCCAGATGTTTATGGGTATGTCCTTCAAGTAACTTGTTTCTCTGGTGAAATTTATGAAGAAAAGGGGAATGTGACGGTCCTTCGATAATTTATATAGACTTGGAAAGTTTTAAAAACTTTCCAAGTCTTCTACATCTCTTATACCATATTCAACTTCTCTACCAAATAATCAATATCCTTCTTCGTAATATAAATAGCAAAAGATAGTCGCAAAGCATTTAATTCAAACTTTGTCATAGGACGACAATCAATATTAAACTCATCAATGAGGCGGGCTTTAATTTCAGAAACATCTTTGCCGATCACTTCCACAACTTGAATCGCGCTAGAAAGGGAATCATTCGAAGGAGTCTTTAATTTAAACTTTGGGTTATCTGCAATCTTGGATCGAAAGTAGTTTTTTAATTCATAAGATCGTTGATGAATCTTCTCTTTGCCAATTTCCTGATGAAAAGCCACAGCTGCCCCCAAGCCCAATAACTCCGGTAAATTTCTAGTATTATAATTTTCCAAGCGACGAATACTTTTATCCTTATACCCTCTTGCTACCATTAAGGGTTTCAAATAATGTTGACTCACTTCTTTTGCATAAAATACGCCTATTCCTTTTGGAGAGAATAACCATTTATGAGCACTCGCCGTATAAAAGTCGCACCCCAAGTCATGCAAATCAATTTGAAACATTCCTGCGGATTGTGCTCCGTCAACAGCAACTAAAATTCCTTTTTCTTGTGCCATTTTTGACACCTCTTTTACGGGTAAAATCATCCCATTGGTATTAATAATATGACACATGGAAATGACTTTCGTTTTGGGGGTGATAGCTTTTCTATAAATGTCTACTATTTCTTCCACACTATCAGGTAAGATAGGTAGAGTCGGTCTTACCAATTGAATTCCCTTCGTTTCTTGCCAGACTTCCCAAGGAATTGTTCCACTCGCATGTTCGTGGTCCGCTAATATCACCTCGTCTCCAGGAGCTAAATCAAAACTTCTAGCAATCAAATTCATCCCCTCTGTCGTATTATGAATGAGGGCTATTTCTTCGGCAGATACTGAGAATAAATCAGCCACTTGTTGACGGGTCTCTTCCTTCGCTTCTTTCCATCCACCCCACATATACTTGGAAGGGAAGCCATCTAGTTGCGCTCGAAATTCATTGGTCGCTTCTTGGATTGGAATGGCAGAAGGACCTAAAGAAGCATTATTAAAATAACGTAAGGCAGGTGCAAACACGAATTGTTTTTTTATGGATTCCCAAAAAGCTTCTGAGTGATCGCTTATTTTATTAATTGGAATTGGTGCTGCCTCCTCTATCGCTTTATTGGAAATGGCACAACTTGGAATGGCCATCGTTCCTGCCATACCAGCAGCTACTGTTTTAATAAATTTTCTTCGATTTTTCATTATATGGAATTCTATGGTTATAAGTCTCAAAATTTTATCAAGAATCGATTGACGGATTATTTCACAAACGCTGTCTAGTAGGAAAAAAAATAGCCAAGCCCATTTCTTTATTGGACTTAGCTATTTTTTACGAAGTTGTTTAAAATCTTATAGGAAACGTACTACCCACCAATAGGCCCTAACTCAACGCCCTCCGAATAAGCCACCTTTACCCCATTCTTACTAAATGCATTTTTAATAGCAGCATAAGCAGTATAGGTAACTTGCCAATAGGATTCAGGATCTATATATGGTCGAACTGCCACTACAATATTGTGACTATCGTAAGATTCAATACCTATTAATGGCTCAGGATCTCGCAAAACACCGGGAACAGTAGTCAAAGCTTCTCTAATCAATTTTTCTACCTTATCATATTCTTCTGCATATGGCATCGTTACTTGTAACTCCAATCGTATTCTTCCTCGAGTAGAATAATTAGTAATCGTATCATCTGTTACTTTACCATTAGGAATAATTAAGGTCTTATCATTAGGGGTGATGATTGTTGTATTGAAAATTTCAATCGCCTCTACCTTTCCAAATTTTTCCCCTATAGATACCCAATCGCCTACCTTATATGGTTTTAAAAAAACGATGGTAATACCGGAAGCAAAGTTGCCCAAAAATCCCTGTAAAGCCATCCCCACAGCAAAACCTACTGCTGCAATTAAACCTAATAAAGAAGATACCTCAAAACCGACAATACTAGCAGCTACCAGTATCACGGCTAATTTCAATACGATATCAATGATAGATCCTAAAAAAGTAGTGACTTCATTAGATACATTGGCTTTTGCTATGCCTCCCTTTAAAAGAGTCCCTACCCTACGAGCCACCCAAAATCCTATGAACAGTACCAGTGATGCTAATATCAATTTTGGTACAAATACCACTGCCCAATCCATTAA
>CALJIY010000321.1 GCA_937973945.1 uncultured Saprospiraceae bacterium
GGCGTGATTAATTTAGTATTTGTAGATGGTCCCGTAGCAGGAAAAGTAATATTTGAACATCCAGAATTTGCAGGGTTACATTTTACAGGTAGTACCAAAGTGTTCCAACAATTATGGCAAACTATTGGAAATAATATTACAAAATATAACAGTTATCCAAGGATAGTAGGGGAGACAGGGGGAAAAGATTTTGTAATGGTTCATCCTTCCGCAGATGCTAAACAAGTAGCGACAGCTTTAACAAGAGGGGCATTTGAATATCAAGGTCAAAAGTGTTCGGCTGCCTCCCGTGCTTACCTACCAAAAAGTCTTTGGACAGCAGTGAAAAAGTATATGGTCGCTGATGCGAAGAGTATGAAGATGGGAAGCCCTGAAGATTTTGGCAATTTTATTAATGCCGTTATCACTGAGCAATCTTTTGATAAAATCACTAAGTATATTGCCAAGGTAAAAGAAGATAAAACAGCGAAAATAGTTTTCGGTGGAAAGAGCAGTAAGACGAAAGGATATTTTATTACCCCTACTTTAGTAGAGACAACAGATCCGAAGTATACGACGATGTGTGAGGAATTATTCGGGCCAGTATTAACCGTATACGTCTATGAAGATGCAGACTATGAAGCGACTTTAAAATTAGTAGATACCACCTCTCCTTATGCCTTAACAGGAGCTGTATTTTCTAATGACAGAGCAGCTACTTTATTGGCAATGAAAGTCCTAAAACATGCAGCGGGTAATTTTTATATCAATGACAAACCAACTGGCGCAGTTGTTGGCCAACAACCTTTTGGAGGGGCAAGAGCTTCGGGTACAAACGATAAAGCGGGGTCTATTTTGAATTTATATCGTTGGGTATCTCCACGGACCATTAAGGAGAATTTTAATCCGCCATCGGATTATCGGTATCCGTTCCTTGGGTAGAGAGGTATAGGAGTTTATGAACACTGAGGCACGGAAGCACAGAGTTTTTGGAAGGTATAGTAAGCAATTATTGATTTTATGAGTCCCTGTGTTCTTAGATGTTGACAATAATGAACACGAAACACGGAGACACAGAGTTAAATTTTAAAGTATGCTTTGTGTCTTTTTATTCTAAAAAAAACTCTGTGCCCCTGTGCCTCCGTGTTCTTATAATTAACTCTCCCTTACTCCCTATTAAAATCAAACTAATGCCAAGCATAAAAATAATAAAAAATCGCTCTGATATAGGAGCTGGTACACGAGGCTCTGACCTGGGAGTGGATGCAATTGAAATTGCGGCAATTAATAAGGGGAATCACTACTTCAACCAATATGAGTATGAAGATGTGGAGACACATAACGAATCTGTATATGATAAAGTAAATAATTCCTTTGCCAAGAGGGTAGGCCATGTATTAGAGCAATGCACAAGGGTAAATCTTGTTGTGAAAAAGGCTTTGCGAAATGATTTTTTCCCAATTGTTTTATCTGGTGATCACTCTGCTGCATTAGGTACTATTAGTGGGATTAAAGCAGCTTATCCAGAAAAAAAAATAGGCGTTATCTGGATCGATGCGCATGCAGATTTGCATTCTCCTTACACCTCCCCATCTGGAAATATTCATGGGATGCCTTTAGCAGCTGCATTGGATAGTGATAATCTAGATTGTCAAATTAATGAAGTGATAGGAGACACCGAAAAATACTGGTGGGCATTAAAAAATATTGGTGTAAAAGGTGCTAAGCTTTCTCCAGAGCATTTAATTTATTTTGGGGTTCGTTCTACCGAGGCTCCAGAAGATCAGCAGATGGAGGAGATGAACTTACGTAATTATATGGTAGCGGAAGTGCGCCATCGAGGCCTTAGTGTTTGCGTCCAAGAAGCTTTAACGCAATTGAAAGACTGTGACCAGATTTATATTTCCTTTGATGTAGATAGTTTAGATTGTGATTTAGTTTCTTATGGAACAGGAACGCCGGTACCAAAAGGATTTGATCCACAGGAAGCTAAAGAAATTATCAAAGGATTCATTGCATCTGGTAAGGTAGCTTGTTTAGAGTTCGTAGAAATTAATCCTTTGTTAGATACCAAAGGGAATAAAATGGCAGAGACCGCATTCGAGATTTTAGATGAAGTGACGGATACTTTAAACCAATATTTGTAATACACTGTAAACTAAATAATTTAAAATTTCAGAACACGTTCCATTCGGTCAACATCTGGGCGGGAGGCTCGACAAAAATACCGGAGGGATTATTTTTGTCTAGGGTTTTTGGTTCTTTTTTGCCGATGCAAAAAGAACAATATCTAATTTTAGAAAACTTAGTTTACAAAGTAGTAATTTTTAAAATTAAAGTTTATGCCGAACCAAATAACATCAACCATCCTGATGGTCCGACCTGCTAACTTTGGATTTAATCCTGAAACGGCAGATAATAATACCTTTCAAAAAAATGATCCTTCTCTTACTATCAACACGATTAAAGAAAAAGCGATTCAAGAATTTGATGCTTTTGTTGAGCAATTGATCGCTCATGGTATTCAAGTCACGGTCATTCCCGACACGGCTACGCCCATCAAAACAGACGCAGTATTTCCTAATAATTGGATCTCCTTTCATGAAGATGGTTTATTAATCACCTATCCAATGTTTTCTAAGAATAGAAGGTTGGAACGTAGACCAGATATTATTGAAACCTTTAGTAAGAGCTATTCTATTAAGAACCATATCCGATTGGAAAAATGGGAAAGTACGCTTCAATATTTAGAGGGTACTGGAAGCATTATTATAGATCGAGTGCATAAAATTGCCTATGCTAGTTTGTCTATAAGAACAGACGAAAAACTATTTGAGGATTATTGCCAATTTATGAAATATAAAAAGGTCGTTTTCCAAAGTGTAGATGCAGATGGGATTCCAATTTATCATACCAATGTTATGATGACCTTAGGTACTGATTTTGTCATTATCTGTATGGAGAGTATACCTGACCCAATAGAAAAAGAGCAGTTAAGGAGTTTATTTACAGCAACCAATAAAAAGGTAATTGACATTACTTTAGATCAGATGGCACACTTTGCAGGTAACATGCTGCAAGTAAAAAATACGGAGGGCCTATCATACTTAGTCATGTCTTCTCAAGCTTTCCATTCTCTAAGGAAGGATCAAATACAAGAAATAGAATCGTACACCAATATCTTACATAGTGATTTGAGAACGATTGAGACCTATGGGGGAGGCAGTGCTCGCTGTATGATCGCGGAGGTATTTTGTTAGAGAGTGGCTTTCTATCGAAAGTCTTTTTAGAATCTGCCTTCCAAGGAACACAGGCAGGCACGGAGTCACAGAGAATAAATATAACTCAGTGCCTCTGTGTCTCAGTGCTCAAAAAAATATAGTGCCTCCGTATCTCTCTTCTACCACTCCAAGACAATCTTCCCAAAATGCTGACCACTAGCTTGATATTTAAAAG
>CALJIY010000322.1 GCA_937973945.1 uncultured Saprospiraceae bacterium
AATGAACCCTGCTTTAAGAGTGAATGACAATGGTCGGGTAGGAATTGGAACGACCTCTCCTGGTGCTAGATTCATGGTGGTTGGAGAAGGTATGACAAATGGAACAGCAGCAGTGAATATTGCAAATGCAGCTGGTAATTCTTTATTCCACATAAAGGATGATGGTAGAACAGGTATAGGAACTAGCTCTCCTGGTGCTAGATTTATGGTAACAGCACTAGGTAATTCTAGTAGCACTTTTGCCATGAATATTGCCAATAGTATGAATCAATCTATGTTAGCGGTAAGAGATGATGGACGAGTTGGAGTTGGGACTACTTCTCCAGGTGCAAAGTTTATGGTGGTCGGTGAGGCAGGCGCACCTGCTATGAATATTTTACACGATGGAACAAGTCCTATGAATCCAGCTTTAAGAGTGAATGACAATGGACGAGTTGGCATTGGTACAACTGCTCCCGGTGCTAGATTCATGGTAGTCGGTGAAGCAGGCGCACCTGCTATGAATATCTTACATGATGGTACTAATCCAATGAATCCTGCTTTAAGAGTGAACGATAATGGAAATGTAGGAATTGGGACGACGGCTCCTGCCTATCGATTAGATGTAGATGGAGATATTAATGCTTCGGGTGTACTTAGAGTGAATGGAATGATGGTCGCATCTGATAGAAGATACAAAACAAATATCATGAGTCTTTCCAATAGCTTGGCTATTCTCAATCAATTAAGAGGAACTAGTTACTTATTAAAAGATAGAGAAGTAGCTACAGATGAACAATTCGGTTTTATTGCACAAGAAATAGAAACGATCCTTCCTAATTTGGTGATGACAGATCAAGATGGTTATAAGGCAGTTAACTACATTGGTTTAATTCCTGTATTAACAGAAGGCATTAAAGCACAACAAGATTTAATTGAACAACAAGCAGAAAAATTAGTGCGGCAAGAAAAAGAAATGGCCATCCTTAAAAATCGACTGGCAAAAATTGAAGCTGCTTTAGATATAAAGTAATGTCTGGAAACTGGTGTGACGTAGTAATTAGGGGAGCTTGGTAGGCTTGCTTCTCTAGTTTTTTCTTTTCAGAGGAAAGATCCACCATCATTTTTTAAAATTAAAAAAATTAACATCCATGAAACATACTTTATTTGTCTTCTTTTTAGGTCTCTGCTATTTCCTTGAATTACCATTGGGCAATGCTCAATTGCATGTTGAAGGACTATTACATATACAAGGAGAAGCATTGGTTTTTGTAGAACCCGACTTAGTGATCGCAACAACAGATGGCATTATTGAAAACAATGGAACTATCGTTGCCCAAGGAAATATAACAAAAGAAGGAACAGCGTCCTATCAATCATCAAATACACAAGGAGAAAGGAAAGTAATTCTTTCTGGTGATAGCCCTGTCCAAAGGATCACAGGTGACTTTACAGGTTTACAGAGCTTTTATGAATTATCCATGAATAAGGAAGAAGGCATGGTTGAACTGAATAGCCATATAGAAGTAAGTCAGGTTTTCAATTTAGTGAATGGAAAACTTCGTACAGATATTGATAGTGGTACACAAGCTAGTGATTATCAATATGAATTATTTCTAAGCAATCCTTCTCCAAGTTCTTTAGATGGTAACTTTACAGATGCTAGTAAAAATAATTTTGTAGAAGGGAGACTGAGAAGAAAGGTATCAGGACTCGGTACTTATAGTTTCCCTTTAGGTATTACAGAAAATAATCCCTTTTTCGTTTCCTTCACACAAGCTGCAGAACTTTCTGATATTACGGCTAGTTTTGAAAGAGGTACAAGCACGCCTATCGGTATGAATTTCTCTTGTCCTAACACTTCAACAACTACCGTTGATTGTGCTATTGGTAGGTGGAATATTCAGTCAACTGGTTCTAATTACCAATATGATATTTCCTTTTCTCCTAGTACTAATTTATTGCAAGATTGTCCAAACACTGAAGCTTTTTTTGTATCAAGAAATAGTAGCTTTGATTGTAATGTAGATAATAATTTAAGTGATGGGATTAGCAGTTCTCTAACAGGAGGTTTCGGTTTATTTGATTTACCTTCCGCAGACACAGATACAGCTATTGCGAATACAGATTGTCTTGCTCCTAATTCAATGGTTATTCCTAATGGAAATGGTAGAGTGATTGTTGATTGGGATGCAGTACCAGGGGCAGAAAGTTATTTTTTCCAAGTTCGGATAAAAGGAACGGATATCTGGTTAGTTAATTTTACGACCCAACGCACTAGGCTATTTGTTACGGCTCCTACTCGTTTACAATTAGAGTATCGAATACAAACCAACTGCGCTGGAGGAGAATCTGACTTCTCAGATATTTTTGAATTTAATACTAGATCTAATGGCAATATACTTAGCGCATCTTCTAGACATGATATAGAAGTCGATATTGATATTTCTATATTCCTTAATGAGCTAAGTGTTTTTCCAAATCCTATTAAGGATCAATTCCAAGTTAACTATACCCCTGTAAGTAATGCTGCTACTTTATTGGTTCATCATATAAATGGGCAATTGGTTCATCAATCGTCCATAACAAAAGATCAAGCTATCCACAGAATAGATGCAATTAAATGGGAAGCAGGTTTATACATACTAAGTATTAAAGAGAAAGGAAAGGCTCTAATTAATAAGAAAATTACTAAGATAAATACCGACTAACAATTAGACCTTATAGCCTAGTAAAAAAATAGCCTTGATGATATGTTCATCAAGGCTACTTTTATTTTGATGGTAGTATCCGATTGTCTACTGTCCACCATCTATTCTTCCCATAAATTCAATTACTTCAGATTTGGCAGCTTGTCTAGCAGCATGATCCCCTTCATTCGTTCCACCATATTCAAATTCATAATCCTTATCCTCAATGGTCATATTCCCTACTCTTATATTTGATGGCACTTCTGGATTAGCAGAAATTAAATGCCCAGCATTGTCGTATTGTATATTCTGAAAAGAGTATTGAAAATTATGGCCCTTTATTCTCTGTTCAATTTTATCAGCCATGTATGCAGACGGCCAGACTTTATCAGCTTTACCAGATAACAATAATATTGGGCCATTTATCTGTTCCACTCTTATACTCGCAAGTTCGACTTTATCTTCTTTTTCCAAACCGCCTTTCCAATAATCTAAGGTCGTAATTTTATTAGAATTGTTTCCTACGATTTTATTCATTGGTACATATGGAAGTTCTGCTCCATTATACATCCAACTGGCTTTTATTTCATCGGAGTTATAAGGCAAAACAGTATTAGACCATATGACAGAACTAGGTGCATAGGCGATCACTCCACTAATCAATTCTGGATACATCGATCCTAGCACCAATGCCAATTCCGCATTCCTCGATGCCCCCATCACAATTATTTTTTGGGGATCTACTTCGGGTTGATTTCGAAGCCAAGTTATCGCCTGTTCAAAATAAGCTAAATCAATTGCTTCTGGTAATTTAGGTAAACCCGCTCTTCCTGTATAAGGTATAGACAGACCTACATTTCCTTGTTTAGCAAATTCCTGCCCCCAATAATCGCCCCACGATCCACCGCCTATTAATAAAACTGTTGCTTTGGCTTCTATATTTTCTTTGACAAAATAACTAGCCTGAAACCCATTTGCTTGAATACTTCTTGGCCTAACTCCGTCGAATAATAGGCTATCTAAGACAAAATAGCCTAAAAATAGGATCGCTAAGATTCCGATCCCAATAATATATTTTTTCATGTGCACTTGATTGGATAAGTATGTTTGCTTTCTAAGAGTTAAGGAAGATAGATTTTCAAAGGTAGGAAAACAAAAGGTAGGAAATAGATCGGAAAGTTATTTTTTGTCGGTACTATATTGCTGAAGAAGTAAAAGAGCTTCTTTATTATTGGAGGCCTGTGCTACTGAAAGAGCCGTTTCCTTACCCCATAGTTCTTTTAGCGCTTGGTCTGCGCCATTGTCTAATAAGAGTTTCGTAATCGTCAAATGATTAAAGCGAATACTTTCTACCAATGGTAGGGCTAAAAACTCAGGATGTTGATAGTTAGGGTCTACACCAATGGTTAGGTAATATTCTACTAACTCGAAATCTCCTTTTTGGATACCTTGAAACATATCCTTCCAATTGCCTGCTGACATAATCCTTTTTTTTAAGTAATAGGTAATAGGTAATAGGTAAGAAGTAATAAGTATGCTGACAAGGTCAACGCCAATCACCTATTTTTTAGGTAATAGGTAAGAAGTATCCTAGCAAAGGTCAACGTCACGCACCTATTACTTCTTACCTTTTACTTATTACTTACTAAGCGACCATAGCCAACTCCTTTTCCGCACCTTTCACAAAGCGATCTCCTACTTGACAGGTGCCGTTATATTGTGCGCCTTCTTCTACTTCCAAACCTTTGGCCACAATATTCCCTTCAATTTTTGCGGTGCTTTCTAAACGCAAAATACCATTTACTACCAAATCTCCTTTAATTTGTCCACGAATCGTAGCGTCTTGCGTCTGAATAGTGCCTTCTATCCAGCCAGTTGCACCGACCAATAATCGTTTTTGGCAAAATACATCTCCTTTGATAATGCCATCTACTCTTACATCATCTGTACTGTTGAATTTTCCTTCAATTGTTGTACCTTTGGCGATCAAACAGGAGCTATTATT
Source organism: uncultured Saprospiraceae bacterium (assembly GCA_937973945.1). Taxonomy (GTDB): domain Bacteria; phylum Bacteroidota; class Bacteroidia; order Chitinophagales; family Saprospiraceae; genus JAFMDF01. Next base: position 4,675 of record CALJIY010000322.1, read on the forward strand.
CTGTTCTTTTGCCGTGGCAGATACAGATAGATTGGCTTTAGGTTTTGTTATAGATTTGAACATCGTAATTGGGTTTTGGTTCTTTGATTTTTCAAAGAAGATTAATACTTAAATACTTGAACAAAATACCTGTTGTGTTCTGTATTTTGTCCAATTAATTTAGTAGGAATAATTGTTAACCTACGGACATAGGATTAAAAATCTGTGGAGCATAAAAGGGAATTAAAATCCATTACGAGCATCTAATAAAAACGTTACAGTGAATACATACATTCTAGGCATCGAGTCCTCTTGTGATGATACTTCTGCCAGTATCTTACATAATGGTACCGTTTTGAGCAATTGTATTGCCAATCAAGAGGCACATAAATTATACGGCGGCGTCGTACCAGAAGTAGCCTCTAGAGCACATCAGGCGAACATCGTTCCTGTAGTCGATATGGCTATTAAAAAGGCAGGTATACAAAAGGAAGATATTTCTGCCGTTGCCTTTACTAGAGGGCCAGGATTAATGGGATCATTGATTGTTGGCGTATCTTTTGCGAAAGCATTTGCAATGAGCTTAGGTGTGCCTATGGTAGAGGTAAACCATATGAAGGCGCATGTATTGGCCCATTTTGCGGAAGATCCTAAACCTAGTTTTCCTTTTCTATGCTTGACGGTCTCCGGCGGGCATACGCAAATTGTGGTGGTCAAAGATTATTTGGATATGGAGGTGATTGGAGAGACGATTGATGATGCGGCTGGCGAAGCTTTTGATAAAACAGGCAAATTGTTAGGTTTGGATTATCCTGCCGGCCCACTCGTTGATAAATATGCAAAACAAGGGAAAGTCGTTTATTCGTTTACAGAACCTAAGGTAGCTGGTTTAAACTTTAGTTTTAGCGGTTTAAAAACCTCTATTCTTTATTTTTTGAAAAAAGAATTAAAGGAAGATCCAGATTTTATTACTAAAAACTTAGCTAATATTTGTGCTTCTGTACAAGATCGTATTGTCAGTATCTTGATGAATAAACTCACAAAGGCTGCTCAACAAACTGGGATTAAAGACATTGCTATTGCGGGAGGAGTATCTGCTAACTCAGGATTGAGAAATGCTTTACAAGAAGCAGGGATTAAAAATGGTTGGACTACTTATATTCCTAAATTTGAATTTTGTACCGACAATGCAGCGATGATTGCAGTGACGGGTTATTATAAATTTTTAAACAAAGATTTTATTGGGCAAGAGGTTGCTCCTTTGGCTCGTATGAAAATTTAATTTTAGGTACGTTTCCTAAACTTTAAAAAATTAATAAACGTTATCTCTATTCAAAAAAACTACACCAACAATGAATTCAGATTATAACAATCTTAAAAAGAAGGTAAACAACTACCACGACATTTTAAAAAGCACCCGTGCTTACAGAGAAATATGGGATGACAGCTTAAAGGACTTCATTATCAAACGATTGGAAGCTATCTCCAAAGAAGTGGGTTTAGACACGAAGATAGAAACGAAGTCCGAGATGGAAAATTTAGAAGCTGTTGTCTTGTCTTTAGGAGATGTCAAGAGTGGGATGTATAAAAAGGTCAATGACACCATTAAGCGGCATTTAATTAAACACAATGGTTCGTTGATTTATCAGCAATTATTCAATGGTAAGGTCATCGTTTTGATCAATTATCCATATATCGAAAACTATGGGCAACCGCATCCGCCTAAAACGGTCGCTATTTACCGTCCAGAGGAACTGAAAGAACCATTTTTCATTCGTCACATGGAAGAATTTCTAACGGAAATCTATAATTGGGAGGATTATGATGACGATGATAAGGGCGAAGAACCAAATCAGCGAATTGGCTTTAAATTGAATTTTGAGGCGCCGGATGAAGAGTAGGTATTGTCTACTACTGGGACTGGATGTTTGTTACTGGGTTACTGGGTGATACTTTGAAAGTATCACCAGTAACCCAGTAACAGACACACAACATCTAACCAATAAAAAGTTTTAAAATCCACAAAACTTCCTTATTTTAAAACTTTTTATTTATATTTACCTCTATTTATGCTTTCTTTTCTAAGAATATTTTAAATGGAGCTTTCCTACTTTATCATTCTATTAGTCACCAGTTGGATCTTACTAGGATTCATTTTATGGCTGGTCTTTAAAAATACCTTTGCTAAAGGTTTTTTTTCCAAACAAGAAATTCAAGAGACCCATGTTTCTAAGGAGCTTTTTCATGCATTAGAGGCACAAAAAGATGCCGTGCGGGCAGATGTGCATGAAAAAGAGCAAACCATTATTGAATTAAATAAGATCATTTCTGCCAGAGAACAACAGGTCTTTCATTTAGAAGAACGACTGGAAGAAGGCCTCCACGAAGCCCAGCTATTGCAAGATCGATCTAAATTGGAATTTGAGAATTTAGCCAATCGAATATTAGCAGAAAATAGCCAAAAATTCTCGCAGCAAAATAATTTACAAATTCAACATATCCTAAGTCCATTACGAGAAAAAATACAAGAGTTTGAGTCTAGTATTCAACAGAAGTATATGGATGAGACAAAGGAACGAATTTCGTTAAAAAAGGAACTCGATCAGCTAAAACTCTTGAATCTACAACTCAGTGAAGATGCATCTAATCTAGTAGATGCCTTAAAGGGGGATTCTAAAACACAAGGAGATTGGGGGGAATTACAATTGAGTACGCTCCTAGAAAAATCAGGTTTAACAGATGGTATTCATTTTAGTAGCCAAGCCTCTTATAGGGATGAAAATGGTCAATTGAAGCGACCAGATTTTATTATTAACCTACCTGACGGAAAACATCTAATTATTGATTCAAAGGTTTCTTTAAAAGCCTATGAGCAATATTTCAACGCTAGCGATAAGCGACAAAAAGAGACTTTCCTGAATTTACATATAGAAAGTATTAAGAACCATATTCGAGATTTAGCTTCCAAAAACTATACACAATTATATCAAATCAACACACCCGACTATTTATTGATGTTCATTCCTATTGAGCCTGCCTTCTCAGCTGCCTTACAAAAGTCGCCTAGTTTGTATACAGATGCACTAGAAAGAAATGTCGTTTTAGTCACCACCTCTACCCTACTCGCTACCATGCGCACCGTCTCTTTTATTTGGAAACAGGAAAAACAAAAAAGAAACGTTTTGGAGATTGCACGTCAAAGTGGTCTTTTATACGACAAATTTTGTGGCTTTATTGAGGATATGCGCTCAATTGGGCTTAAATTGGATGATGCGCAAGGGGCTTATTCCGCTGCTATGAACAAATTAAATGATTCTCGTAAATACGGAGATACTTTAATTGGTCGGGCGCAACGAATTAAAGAACTAGGAGCTAAGACGAATAAATCTTTGCCGAATGAATTGTTAGAGGAGTAATTTTTAACCATTTAGTTACGTAGATCATTGGCCAAAAAATCATAGTTTTTCGAAAAGTAAAACTATGTGATCTACTGTGCCTATGTGTTTAATAAAACCTGTCTGATTGTGGCTTCGCCACCATATATCTCAATAGGGTATGAAACTATTTTTCTAAACACAATTAATGGAATAAAACACCATTTCAATGATCCAGTATTACACCAATAGCAAGCAATTATTTTTTTGTTGTTTATTGTGCCTTGCTTTTCAATCTAACTCCTTATCAGCTCAAATTTTATTAGACACGATTATCATTAATACGGAGATACTTCCTGGTCCAACAGAGGAGGATGTAACCATTAATTTGGTCGCTAAAAGGGTTACAAACTTAATTAGTGCTCAATTCGAGCTTATTTGGGATCCTGCTATTTTGGACTATCAATCTGTAGATAATTTTGGATTAGAAGGTTTAGATGAAAAGACCTTGTCCGCAGACGATGTCGGAAGTATAAAAATTGCGTGGATAACGAACGAATTTAATACTGGATCAACCTTAGAAAAAGGCACCGTACTTTTTTCTATCCACTTTAAGAAAAAATCTTTTGTCCCTCATAATGTGTCTTTCTGGGGAGGTAGTTTCAACATGGATGGTCACATTCACATTGAATTTGTGACTTTAAATTTTGGTACGGACGTCCTATTGCAATCAGACAATACAGATATTATAACCCCAAGTCATGTAATCAACGGTCTTGTTTTCTTCGATGAAAATAACGATTGTATACATCAAGAATCAGAACCAGGCATCCCTAATTTATTTATCCAATTTAGCGATCGAAATATAACTTATTCTGCCACTACAGATTCCCTCGGTAAATATCAAGTCAAAGTTGAGCCAGGTAGCTATGTGGTAAAAGATGCTGCTCCTTTTAATGATTATTGGGAATTATGTAATGATCAGGACACAACTACCGTAAGTTTCGATATAGATGGCAGTAGCAATAAAAGAGACTTTCCAGTAAAAATAGAAAGGGATTGTCCCGCCTTATCAGTCGATGTAAGTAATGGTCGGATAAGAAGATGCTTTGATGAATTATTTGTTATCCGATCTATCAACCAAGGCACACAAGGGGTAGAAGATGCCTATGTGATTGTTAGGTTTGATCCATTTTTACGTATTGTGAGTAGTGCTATTGATGGTACGCCTATTGAAGGCATTGACTTAGGCAATAATGAATATCGATATGATATAGGTTCGCTTGATCCCTTAGAAAGCGCCGAAATACGAGTCATTGCTAAAACCGATTGTGAAACGACTATGTTAGGGCAGACGCATTGTGTAGAAGCATTTGTGTTTCCTGTTATTGATTGTCATACCGTCTCTGATTTATGGTCAGGCGCTAATTTAGAATTATCTAGTACTTGTATTGCAGATAGCATTCGATTTACGCTTCAAAATTCAGGCGAGGGAGATATGACCAGTAGTGTGGCTTATCAAGTATTTGAAAATTTAGCACCTATTGATTCTGGTCTAGTCCAGTTAAATCAAGGACAAATTCGAGCCTTTTCCTATCCTGCCAATGGAAGCACTTATCGGTTCCAAACAAATCAGGTACAGGAACATCCAATATCTACTCCTTTATTCTTCGTTGTAGAAGGGTGTGGGACAGACCTGGTAGGAGATTTTGACAGAGGCTTTATCCTCCCACTTTCTTTGGAAGAACAAGATCCATTCTATGCAATTCACTGTACCGAAAACCGAGGTTCTTTCGATCCGAATGATAAATTGGGGATGCCAATCGGCTATGGTCCGAATAGGTATATTGAACAGAATCAAGCAATAGATTACAGAATACGATTTCAGAATACAGGTACGGATACTGCCTATAAAGTAGTCGTAATAGATACGATCTCCGAACATTTGAATATCAATAGTTTATCCAATTTAACGAGCAGCCATTCCTATGATTTAGCCATCCAAAGAGGAAATGTAATGGTTTTCACCTTTAATGACATCTTACTGGTAGATAGTTTTACCAACGAACCTGGTTCCAATGGGTTTATTTCTTTTAAATTGGAACAACAAAAAGATGTACCCCTAGAAACCAACATTACGAATAAAGCTGCTATCTATTTCGATTTTAATAAACCTATCATCACTAATACGACACAACATCTAGTAGGGAAAGATTTTTATCAATCATTTATTAGTACCAGAACTATTGATTTACCCACTACCATGGTAAGCGTGCAACCCAATCCTTTTACCACTAGCACCCGTGTCAAAATACAACAAGACCAAATTGTCAAAGGGCAACTGTATCTATTCAATCAACTAGGTCAGCAAATTCGCCAATATGAGTTCCAAGATAATGAAGTGCTTATTTCTAATAAAAATCTAATACCTGCTGTTTATTTTTATGAAATACGGGTAAATGGACAGGAAAGCATAGGTGGAAAGCTG
>CALJIY010000323.1 GCA_937973945.1 uncultured Saprospiraceae bacterium
GCGGGTTTCGAGATTTTTATATTGGTTTCTTTATCTGTTGGGATGGTGTATTTTTTTGACATATATTTAGTTGTAGCTGTTTTAAAGAATTTTATTATTCTGTAAATAAAATAATTTACATTTCAAGAGCTGTTGAGTATACTCAAGTTAGATGTGTTTTCTTTTTTCATTGAAAAAAAAGAAACAAAAATTCTAGTCCAAAAAAACTCGCTCCGCTCAAACAGTTTTTGGACGGGCCACCCGCTTAGATGTAGACTGTGATAAATCATGATTGGTCAACATCTAGGCGGGGGGCAGGACAAAAATACCGGAGATGAGGGAATATATTCCCGAACCGCTTGCGGATGGGTGTGCTTTTTGGTTCTTTTCATTTGCTATACTCTTTATTCCTCTGGGCATAAGCCTGCGCAGGATGCAAAAAGAACAATATTTAATTTTTTGAAAATTTAGTTTAAAAATTCTTATGCAATCAAAGATACTTATTATCAAAGGAAGTTCTAGGAAAAACGGTAACACCCAATTAATAGTTGATGCTATTAGAGCACAAATACCGACTACCTATATTGATCTTCAAGATTACAATATCAGTTATTATGACTACGAACACAAGAATCAAGCGGATGATTTTTTAGGAATAGCCAAACAAATGAATCAACATGATATTATTGTTTTTGCCACGCCTATTTATTGGTATACTATGAGTGCTATTTTAAAAACCTTTATGGATAGATTATCGGATTTGTTGACTATTCGAAAAGATTTAGGAAGAGGACTGAAAGCTAAGAAAATGTATGTAGTGGCTTGTAGTTCAGATGAGACAGAGTATGCCCACTTTTTTATGCCTTTTGAGAAAACGGCAGTTTATTTAGAAATGGAATGGGGTGGAGGGATACACACTTGGATTGAAGAAGAGGAATTACCTGCTGCTGTTTCTTTGGCAATTGATGATTGGGTTTTTAAGATGATTGGGTAGGAATTGTTAAGGTAAATGAAAAGTGTTTTTTATTTTTAAAATAAAGGCGAAGCCCATACCCGTCAGTCTAAGAGACGGACTCTTGATGGCAGAAACTTAGAAAGTGGCTGTCATCTGGTTTTTTGGGAAAGATGACAGCCATTTTGAAAATTTCTGCCATCATCCTTCGCTCAATAATTAACTGATAATCAATAGGCTTTTCCGATAGCCTGCCGCCTATGGGTGAAGCCTTTGCGCCAGCGAGGCGTGTACCGCCCGTCTACCAAATTACCCCTAATGACTACTAATATTATCCTGCTGATGCACGATTTCTGTAGTATCAATAATTTCCATAGCGTAGTATCGATCAGTTGATTTAAATTCTTCATTATAAGATTCCTTTACAAAACCTAATTTAGATTGGTCTAAGATTTTTACAGAACCGATATTCCGAATATCTACATAGGCAATGATGGAACTTACTTCTTCTTGACAAAAAGCATAATCTATTAAACTATTACAGACTTCCTTTCCATAGCCTAATTTCCAATACTGTTCTAAGAATCGAAAACCAATTTCGTAAGTTCCTTTGCTATCTCCAACTAATGCGCAAGTACCTACAAATGCTTTATCCGATTTGCGTTCGACTGCCCATACCCAAAATTGATTATTGGCTTCGGTGTAGTGGGCAATGACTTTATTAAGATCAGCTTGGTTTTCTGCTAAAGTATAGGCCTTTCCATCTGCGTACTGCATGACACGGATATTTCCTTGCATTTGATGATAAGGAGTAATATCATTGAGACGAATCTCTCGAATGATGAAATTTAGTGTTTCAAATATGGTTGACTGCATTATTTATAAGTGCGGTCTTTTGGAGTAATAAATGTTTTTGTATTTGTTTCGTGGGTTTTATACAAAAGCGATGAGGGTAAAACGTTCACCGCTTTTGCATATAACAGGAAGTCGAATTAATTGTTTTGATTAGGACTGACGCTTACGGGCACAGTCTTTAGAGATAATTCATTGACAAAGTAACCAGGAGATAACTGAGAAGTCGTTATGTCCCCAAATTTATTGTTCACCATAATATGATTTACGCCAGTATGAAAGAAAATAACGGGTTGTTCATCGTAGACAATTTCTTGAAAACGCATATATAAATCGTTTAACTTTTTTGGATCTAAAGTTTGATTAATAGTCTCAATGAGTTGATCAGATTCTGCATTACCAAAAGAAAAATAATTGCTACCTGATTGACTATTCCATCGTTGGTCAAAGTCATCATAAAAAGGATAAGAAGTAGATCCTAAAGGGGATAATTCAAATGATTTTTTTCGCCATCCCATTTGTACAGGACGAGCTTCCATCGGAGTTACAGCAATATTTACACCAGCTGGCTGAGCCGCTTCTTTGAATAGCTGACCTATATCTCCCGCATTTTTGGAAGATCCAGAATAAGAATATTCTAAGCTTAATTCTGTTAATTCGCCATCAATTATCTTATCTACTGTGCCATTATTATTAGTGTCAGACCATCCTGCTTCTTGTAATAGTATTTTTGCTTTTTCTACATTATAGTCGATAGGTGTGAGGCCTTTGTGATAATATGATTTGGATGGATGTACAGGCGTAACTACCACATTATCTTCTCCCATATATACAGCATCCGATACTTCTTTTAAATTAATTAAGTGGGCCAATGCTCTTCTCACTTTCTTATCTGATAATTTTGGATCAAGGGTATTCAACATGATGAAAGAGTGCCTATAAACCGAAGGCGCATAGAAATTAAAATTTTCTTTAAAAAAGGGATCCTTTTTTAATTTTACAACCTCTCTTACTTCTGTATTACTAATTAAATCAATTTCTCCATTTCGCATTAAAGAAATAGCTGCATTAAAATCAGGAATCACTTTATACACAATCTTTTTGGGGATCGCCTTTAACTTTGGATATTTACTACTCAATGCATCGCCCCACCAATTTTCTTTTTTTACTAATACCAAAGATTCCCCTGTTTTCCATTCTTTTAATTTATAAGGACCAGAGCCACTTAGTTCT
>CALJIY010000324.1 GCA_937973945.1 uncultured Saprospiraceae bacterium
AATTTTGTTTTATTGATGCTATTTTTGCTTACCCCTGCTTTGATAAATTGCCAATCCTAAAAAAAAATAGGCGATTGTATAAGAAACATGGGGTAAGTTCCGACCAATTGATCTGATCACTTCGGAATGATCGGATGAATGAAATCGCTGCCCCAAATTGGTTGTACACACTACTTAATCTATAAACAAACATGAAATCAATTCAACTCAAGCTCCTCTCTCTCCTCCTTTGCCAATTATTAATTGTTAACATCAGCTACGCACAAGTAGCGGCTATTGACATAGATCAGTTAGTCAATGAAACCATCGAAAAATTAAACGTAGCAGGAGTAGCAGTAGCTATTGTGAAGGATGGAAAAGTAATCTACAATAAAGGGTATGGGGTCACTTCCACAAAAACGAAGGAAAAAGTAAACGCAGATACTCGATTTGCGATTGCTTCTAATAGTAAAGCATTCACTGCGGCGGCCTTAGCCATTTTGATAGACGACGGACAATTGAATTGGACGGATAAGGTAGTCGACCATGTTCCTGAATTCAAAATGTATGATACTTATGTAACGGCTAATTTTACGATTGCAGATTTGTTGACCCATCGAAGTGGGCTAGGACTAGGGGCTGGTGATTTGATGTTTTTTCCAGATGGTGGGGATTTTACGATGGACGATATTCTAAAAAGTTTTCAATACCAAAAAAAGGTATCTGACTTTAGAACGAAGTTCGATTATGACAATCTTTTATACATCGTAGCAGGGGAAGTGGTCAAAAGAATCAGTGGTAAGAGTTGGAGTGAATTTGTGGAAAGCAAAATCATGAAACCCATTGGCATGAATAATTCTGCGGGGACTTACCAGCGATTAGCGAATAAAAAAAATGTGGCTATGCCGCACTCGACTATAAATGGGCAACTTCAGCCAATAGAAACCTTTGATATTGAATTGGGTGCCGCAGCAGGCGGAATTTATGCAAGTGTGAATGATTTGACTAAATGGATGTTACTCCAATTAAATGAGGGTCAACAGGATGAGACGACTGTTTTTTCAAAAAAGAATCATCGAGAAATGTGGAAACCGCATACCAATTTAGGATTTAATCCAAGACCAACTTCCCATTACAAAACACATTTTAGTGCTTATGGATTAGGGTGGTTAATTAGCGACTTTCAGGGCTATATTGTTTATAATCATACGGGGGGCTTACCGGGGATGCTTTCTAAAACGACGATCATTCCTGAATTAAATTTGGGTATTGTGGTATTAACAAATACAGATCCAGGAGGTAGTGCGGCTTTTTCTGCTATTTCCAATTCTATTATTGATGAATATCTGGGCTTAGAAGATTTTGGATGGGTCGATAAATATGCTGCTCGATTAAAAGAGAAAGGAGAAAGTGGTGACGAGGTGGTGAAGGCAGTTTGGGAAACAGTGAAGACCGCTAATGACAAACATATCCAAGCAGCGGATTTCTTAGGGATATACAAGGACCCATGGTTTGGGAAAGTAGAAGTGTTATTAAAAGGGGAACAACTTTGGATGAAATGTCATCGCTCACCTAAATTGAATGGTCCTATGTCTTTTTACAATGCTAACACCTTTGTGGTCAAATGGGAATATCAGGATATGAATGCGGATGTCTTTGCGATGTTTAGTTTGGATGAAAAGGGGAAAGCACAAAGCATTCAAATGAAAGGCATTTCTCCAAATATTGATTTTAGTTTTGATTTTCAGGATTTGGTGTTGGAGCGGGTGGGGGAGGAGTAATTGTTATTAAATTAAAAAAAATAAATATGAAAATCACAAAACGAGATGTTACGTTTTTTGTCTTAGGACTTTTTACGTTTTTTTTAATAGATGTTCTTACGAACTGGGATGAAAGCAGAGCAAATTTCTCAAAGGGATTTAGTGAGGGATTTAATGATGCATATAATGGCAAGAAGAAGGTAGATGCTAAATCTGATTGATTGTTTATTACCTTTACCTAAGCACCAACTTCTTACTTAGCAAAATTGATAGCCTAATTATATGAAAAATTATTTAAGCCTATTCTTCCTTTCGGTTTTCCTAAGTACTTCGATTCAATCCCAAGATTTAGGAGAATCTTACCTAAGAGAATGGAGACAATTTTATCCATCTAAAGCATTGAAATCAGGGATACGTTCTTTTGTATTTCAATATGAGCAACTCTCTAGTGACCAGCTCCAACAATGGGTCGACTATAATCAGCAAATCTTAGTGGAACTTTCTAAGGAGGATGTTCAGATCGATCCTATAAATGGGCGACTACTTAGGGTAAAGGCGCAATCAGAGATTGATAAATGGCATTTGTTGTCCACGCATACTACTTCCCTTAGACTTTATGCTCAGTTAATTTTGAAGGCAGTTCCTAGTATATTCGATGCGGAGTATTTACTAGCACCAGAAAAATCGAGATTGATTTGCAGTCGACTACAGGCAATGGAAAAATTGTCTTTGGCAGCTATAGCCAATTTAAGAAATGTATCCAAAAGCAACTTGGATAGCGGCTTAAGTGATCTAAGCAAGTCGCTGCAATACTTAAAAGATGGTCTTAAGGAGGAGTTGAAATCCCAGGGGCTAGCCATAGCGTGCTCGGACTTTGATACACAGTTGAAAAAAACGATACAAAGTCTCGACACTTTAATGGAGTATGGTCAAACAACTCTCCAGAAAACAGCCAAGGATGGGAAGACCTTAATCGGTAAAGAAGAATTTGATCGAAGACTGAAACTTTATACTGATAGTGATCTGACTTCTACCACCTTGGCAGCAATGGCCCTTCAAGAAATCGAAACGACAAAAGGGTTGATGGCTAGGGTGGCTAAAGAATATCTGCTTAGCACATTCCCCAATAAGACTTTACCAAAAGAGGACGCCGCTATTATAGAAAAAGCCCTAGCCGACATGGAAAAAGATGCGCCTTTAAATGCGGAAGCGTATCTTGAGTTTTGGCAACAATTGGCGGAAGATGCGATCAATTTTATTCGGGAAAAGGATATTGCGACACTCCCTAAATATCAAACTTTACAAATTCAGACGGCACCAGAAAGTGCGGGGGCGGCTGCGCGTATTGGCTGGGTAGATGCGGCGCCACCATTTGCTCCGAACCCTATAACGACGCTATACCTACCTTCCATTCCAGACACGCTACCGAAACAAGAGCAAATCGATTTCTGGGCTTCCTTCAACCGCCCATTCAATAGAATGATTGCGATCCATGAGCTATTACCAGGGCATTATATGCAACTCAAAATTAGTCGAGAGACTCCGCATCCTATTCGGCTTGTATTTCCTTATGGCCCTTATATTGAAGGCTGGGCAACCTTTGTGGAAAGAGTCTTGTTGGATGAAGGCTGGCAGGCGGGCAAGCATTTAACCTACCTGGCGCACCTTCGTAAACGACTAGAAAATGCAAATCGAACCTATACGTCTGTTCAAGCACATTGCAATGGATGGACTCCAGCGCAGGTCAGGCAATTCTCTATAGAAACTTCCTTGTTGGCCCCTCAGTTTGCCAAAAGTCTTTGGGGACGTATTGAAAGATCGCCGATGCAACTGACCTCTTATTATTATGGCGGGGCACAGTTCTCCGAATTATTACAAAAGGAAAAACAGCGATTAGGAAGTTCCTTTAATTTAAAATTATTTATGGATACGATCATGAAAGCAGGCCCAATTCCTGTGGATGAATTTTATTCTATTTTTAAACATATCCAAGCAAATTAACATCTTGAAACGAATAGAACTACAACCCGGTTACTCCATATCCAGCGTCATTAAAGGAGGCTGGCATTTATCTGGTGGCCACGGAAAAATAACTGAGGAGCAAGCCATAGAAGACATGCATCATTTTGTAAAGGCTGGAAT
>CALJIY010000325.1 GCA_937973945.1 uncultured Saprospiraceae bacterium
TCCAGATGGCTGTGATTTTCCTACCTTGTATACAGAATGGATCGCCTACCCAGTAGATGATTTTTCTCATTTAGGAAGCCATGTATTTGAAGAAGTGGCCGCTACGATCCTCCCTCAAAATGAAACTTGTAAAGGCTTAGATAATGGCGTTATTACGGTTAATCCTACGAGTGGAATTGCCCCCTTTACCTACAATGTCAATGGTATGTCCACCCAAACTAGTAACGAATTTTTGAATTTAGCACCTGATACTTACGAAGTATATATAGAAGACGTGCAAGGATGTAATTTTACAGAAAGTGTCACCATTTTGGAAGGGACTGAATTAACGGTGGTGATAGAATCACAGCAAGAAATGCTTTGTGAAAATGAATCACTCCTATTATCTACACCAGCTACTTATGCACAATATAATTGGTCTAATAATGAAATGACTCCTCAAACAGCTATTAGCCAAGCTGGTCAATATACACTGGTCGTAACAGATGAAAATGCTTGCACCGCAATGGATGAGATTACTATCAATTTAATTCCGCAAGACACCATTCGTACAGATGAATACACTTGTGATCCTTCACAAGTGCAACAAAATATTACAACTATGCAGGGATCGGATGGTTGCCTAGATGTACTTGTCACTTCTTATGACTTGGTCAAAAAAGATACAACCTACCTAAACAATACGACCTGTAATATTACAGAAGCTGGAACTTCTGATGAATTGTTAGCTAATGCATTAGGATGTGATAGTTTGGTCATTACAACTACCACTTTATTAAGAAGTGATACAATACGTAGTCAACAAATAGATTGCGATGTGTCAAAAGTGGGCTTTGATACTTTGCGCTATAGCAATGTTTTAGGTTGTGATAGTGTAGTAATCGTAGAGACGGTATTAGATTCTAATACAGATTTGGTTGTAGAAATGCTTACGACTTGTGACGCTTCCGCTTTAGAAAATGATACGCTAATATTACAAAATATATTAGGCTGCGATAGTATGATTGTTACAGAATATTCTTTGTTAACATCAGATACGACTCGTAATCAACAGGTAGACTGTGATGTGTCGAAAGTGGGTTTTGATACTTTGCGCTATAGCAATGTTTTAGGTTGTGATAGTGTGTTGATTGTAGAGACGATACTAGATTCTAACACAGATTTGGTCGTAGAAATGCGTACGACCTGTGATGCCTCCGCTTTAGAAAGTGATACTTTAGTATTACAAAATACATTAGGCTGCGATAGTGTAATTGTTACGGAATATAGTTTGTTGAAATCTGATACGGTACGCAGTCAACAGGTAGATTGTGATGTGTCAAAAGTGGGTTTTGATACTTTGCGCTATAGCAATGTATTAGGTTGTGATAGTCTAGTAATCGTAGAAACGGTATTAGATTTTAATACAGATTTGGTCGTAGAAATTCGTACGACCTGTGACGCCTCCGCTTTAGGAAATGACACGTTGGTATTGCAAAATGTATTTGGTTGCGATAGTGTAATTGTTACGGAATATAGTTTGTTAACATCAGATACTATTCGCAGTCAACAAGTAGAGTGTGATGTGTCAAAAGTGGGCTTTGACACTTTGCGCTATAGCAATGTCTTAGGTTGTGATAGTGTAGTAATCGTAGAGACGGTATTAGATTCTAATACAGATTTGGTCGTAGAAATGCGTACGACTTGTGATGCTTCCGCTTTAAGAAATGACACGCTAGTATTGCAGAATGCATTAGGCTGCGATAGTGTAATAGTTATAGAATATAGTTTGTTAAGATCTGATACTAACTTTATCAATCAGTATGTTACTGATATAAATATGGTAGGAATAGATAGCCTTAATCTAACCAATCAATTTGGTTGTGATAGTATAGTTATTGTAGAATTTTTATTTGAAGAAACGCCTACAGAATTAACCTATATCCAAGAGACTACTTGTAATCCAACAGATATAGGAATGGATACTTTGTTTTTAAAGACCGAGCAAAACTATGACAGTTTAGTTGTTACTACTACAGCGCTATTACCAAGTGATACTAGTTATTTTCAAGTTCAAAATTGTGATGTGACTCAACTAGGTATGGATACTGTTATTTTGACAAATCAATATGGATGCGATAGTATTCTTTTAGTGGAAACAGTGTTGTCAGAAAATAAAAATATAGACTCCCAAAACGTTTATACCTGTGATCCAAATCAAGTAAAAAAGGATACGCTGTTTTTGCAAAATATACTAGGATGTGATAGTTTAATTATAAGAACGCATAATTACCTGCCACCAGATACTATCTATCTTCAACAACAAAGTTGTGATATAAATGAAGCAGGTGTGCAAGCCTTTTTGTTAACAAATCAGTTTGGTTGTGATAGTGTGATTATAACAACTACTGTTCTTCTTCCTACTGATACAGTTTATCAGAATCAATTTGTAACGGATCAAAATATGGTAGGAATAGATAGCCTTAATCTAACCAATCAATTTGGTTGTGATAGTATAGTTATTGTAGAATTTTTATTTGAAGAAACGCCTACAGAATTAACCTATATCCAAGAGACTACTTGTAATCCTTCAGATATAGGAATGGATACTTTGTTTTTAAAGACCGAGCAAAATTATGACAGTTTAGTCGTTACTACTACGGCGCTATTACCAAGTGATACTAGTTACTTTCAAATTCAAGATTGTGATGTGACTCAACTAGGTATGGATACTGTTATTTTGACAAATCAATATGGCTGCGATAGTATTCTTCTAGTGGAAACGGTGCTATCAGAAAATAAAAATATAGACTCTAAAAACGTTTATACCTGTGATCCAAATCAAGCAAAAATGGATACGATTTTTTTACAAAATATACGAGGATGTGATAGCTTAATTATAAGAACACATAATTATTTGCCACCAGATACAACCTACTTGCTAGAGCAAAGCTGTGACCTAATGCTAACGGGAATAACAACAGATTTATTAATGAATCAATACGGCTGTGATAGTGTTATTCTGACTAGAACTATTCTTCTTCCTTCCGACACTACTTATCAGAATCAATTTACAACGAATCAAAATGAGGTGGGTATAGATAGTCTGTATTTTACCAATCAGCATGGCTGTGATAGTATAGTGATTCAAGGAATTTCCTATGCGACGGAACCGATTGATATTACTTACCTAATGTCGACAAGTTGTGAGGAAACTCAAGTAGGGGTAGATACTTTAGTCTTAAGTAATATCAATGATTTTGATAGTTTGATTATTACTACGACTACCTTGTCGCCATCTGATACTACATTGATCACTCAATTTACGAGTGAGCTGCAAGAGGTGGGATTTGATAGTTTAAAATTGCAAAATAGATTTGGTTGTGATAGTCTAGTTATAGTAGAAAATATTTTTCAGGAGGAAGATATTGTGACTCAATTCATAACGGCAACATCCTGTGATCTGAGTGAAATAGGAGTAGACACATTATTTTTTAAAACCTATAAAGACAAAGATAGTTTAGTAATTATTACCACCACTTTTTTACCTGCCGACACAACGTATTTAAATGACGTCACATTTGATAGCATAGCAATAGGGAAAGATAGTTTGTTATTAAAAAATCAGAACGGCTGTGATAGTTTGGTGATAACGACTAGAATCTATGAGGAGCCAAGTAACGCAACAAGAATTATCACAAGCACTACTTGTGAACCACAAGAAGCTCGCTCAGATACTTTATTTATTAGTAATAGAATAGGTGTTGATAGTACCATTATCACAATTGTAGCACTGCTCCCATCTTATACTATTTCTATTAATAAAATAACCAACGATTTGTCGGCCTCAGGTGTTGATAGCATCCGATTGATAAACCAATATGGCTGTGATAGTTTAGTGATAATAGAGACGGTGTATGAAGCACCCGCTATTGATGTTACCCAATTAGAAGCAACAACCTGTGATTGGTCTTTGGTGGGAATTGATACGATGGTATTAAAAAATATACTAGATTTTGACAGCTTAATTATTACTCGTACTTCCCTATTGCCAAGTGATACTATTTATTTATTACAACAAAGTTGCATAGAAAATAATATTGGTATTAGGGAGCAAATTTTAGTGAATCAATATGGTTGTGATAGTCTTTTAATTATAGAAACTATTCAACAAGAAAAAGCAACCAATACAATAGAAAGAAGTACTTGTGATATCAATCAAGTAGGCGTAGATACGCTAAATTTACAGACAATAGATGGCTGCGATAGTTTGGTGATTACTAATTGGCGCTTGCTACAAAATGATAGGACAATGAGGACACAGGAGACTTGTGATGGGACGGCAATTGGTGTTTTTACGGATACTTTCACCAATCAATATGGCTGTGATAGTATCGTGCAAGCTCAAATTACATTAGCTCCGCCAGAAGATTGTAGCATTGATTTTACGCTAACAACGGATACTATTTGTCCAAATGAAACAAATGGGAAGTTATTGGTAGAGGCGACCTTCGGTAGACCACCTTTTTACTATACCATAACACAAGCAGAAGATACAATTGTGTCAGGAGTGTTAGAGCGATTAGCCGAACAGCTAACTTTATTAAATTTAAATGTAGGAAATTATGCTGTCGAATTGAGAAATGAATTGGGTATTACTACTCAACAAAACATCGAATTATTAGCTTATCCATCTATAGAACTGTCGTTTTCCACCACGGATTATAATGGCTTTCCCGTAAGCTGTGCAGAGGCCACAGATGGAGGTGTAAGCGTTGATTTTAGTGATGTTAATAAAATTAAAAGCTTTAGGTGGAATAATGGTAGTTCGTCTCCAAGCATTGATAATATAGGTATAGGTGGATATACACTTACCGTTTTTGATTATAATAATTGTGTGCATCTTGATAGCATTCAATTGACGGCCCCCTTAGGATTAGAAGTGGATTTGAGTACTTCGTCACCCCTATGTTTTGGGGATGAACTTGGACAAGTCTTGATACAAGACATACGTAATAATATAGGTAGGGTAGATTTTTCTTTAGATGGCGCAGTATATGATCCACTTCCCGAATTACCATTTACAATCGATCTATCCCCCAATACCTATCCTTTTGTCATACAAGATGAAAATGATTGTCAGTCGATCACTGTTTTTGATATAGAGGAAGCGGAGGAACAAGTAGTTGAATTAGGAGCAGATAGAACGCTAACATTAGGCGAGGAAATTCAAATAAGACCAGTTTCTAATTTTGAAATCTTTCGATACGATTGGTCCGCAGACGTACCTATAAATGCTTGTATAGATTGCCACGAGTTAGATTTTCAGCCAACACAAAGTGGTACCTACCAATTAACGGCTTATGATGAAAATGACTGTATTAGCCAAGACAAAATCACCTTGTTGATAGAAAAGAAAGACCAAATCTACCTACCAACTGCCTTTAGTCCTAATGGAGACGGATTGAATGATATTTATCAAGTCTATTTAGGGAATGCTACAGTAGAGGTCTTAGTTTTCCAAATTGCAGACCAAAGAGGCAGATTGCTCTATGAAGCCACAAATTTTTTACCCAATGATTATATCATACATTGGGATGGCACTTTCAAGGGAAAGCACTTATTACCAGATACTTATGCCGCTTTTGTGAAAGTATTACTTATAGATGGGACGGAGGAACAGTTGGTGCAAACCTTCAACTTATTACGTTAATAATTAATGTGTAGGGAGGTTCAGATCATTGAATTTTAAGTTATAAATATATAAGTAAGAGAATAGCTAAAACATTTGCTTTAGGTGCATTTTGTTTCCATAATATGCCTACCTTTGTCGCTTAATTTAAAGAACTTTTTAAATCTATCTTGATACTATTCTGTATCCGCTGAGACTCTCCCTTTCAGAGGCAGGGCTGTTAAGTTCTAAAAGGCAAGAGAATAAATATTAAATTTTTTCTTCAAAATTTTTAGCTATGCACGATCTATTTCCCCCGCCAGCGGGGGAAATCTCACACTCTTGTTAGCTTGCAAAAATAGGACTTAACAGCTCTTACTAAGAAAGGGAGGGTTCATGCGAATGCTGAATAGCAAAGTTTACCTATAAATCATGAGCGATTCTATTAAACATGAATGCGGTATAGCAATGATCCGCTTATTGAAGCCAATTTCTTATTACCATAAAAAATATGGGACGGCTTTGTATGGGGTTAATAAGTTGAGACTACTCTTGCAAAAACAGCGAAATAGAGGGCAAGATGGTGCAGGAATGGCAACGATTAAGCTAGATCCGGAGCCAGGCAAACGGTACATTAGTAGGAAACGGAGTATTTCCAAAAACTATCTAGACGATTTATTTAAAGACGTCTATAATCATTTTAGGGGACTGACACCCGAGCAATTGAATGATCCCGAATGGTTAAAGGCTAATAAACCCTATATAGGCGAATTATTGTTAGGCCATTTGCGCTACGGGACACATGGAGAAAATACCTTGGAGACTTGCCATCCTTTCTTAAGACAAAATAATTGGATTAGTAGAAACCTAGTATTGGCAGGTAATTTTAATATGACCAATGTGGATGAATTGTTTCAGCAATTAGTCAAACTAGGTCAATACCCTAAAAGAAAAGCAGACACTGTTACGGTTTTAGAAAAAATAGGACACTTTCTAGATGATGAGGTACAGCGACTCTTTAATTGGTACAAGCCAGATGGCTATAGCAATCAAGAAGTTAATGAATTGATTTTTGAGAATTTAGATGTTCTTCGCTTATTAAAACGAGCATGTAAGAAATTTGATGGTGGCTATTCTATAATGGGATTAATAGGGCATGGAGATGCTTTTGTGATTAGAGATCCAGGAGGTATCCGACCAGCTTTTTATTATAAAGATGATGAAGTCGTCGTTGTAGCATCTGAGCGCCCCGCTATTCAAACGGCTTTTGATATTCATTTTTCTAAAATAAAGGAACTAAAAAGAGGACATGCCTTAATTGTTAAAAAGAATGGAAAAATAATTGAGGAGCCTTATATTAAATTAAAGCCTTCTACGCCGTGTTCTTTTGAGCGAATCTATTTTTCTAGAGGTACGGATCGAGATATATATTTAGAACGGAAACAATTAGGCGAGCAATTGACTAAATCGGTCATGAAGGAAGTTAACTATGATTTTGAGAATACTGTTTTTTCTTTCGTACCCAACACCGCAGAAGCTTCTTTTTATGGATTAGTAGATGGGGTGTATAAATGTTTAAATAATAAAAAGAAAGAGCAAATTCTTAAATTAGGAAACAAGATAACGCCTAAGAAATTAGAGAAAATATTATCACTTCAACCAAGAGTAGAAAAAACGGTAGTCAAAGACGCGAAGCTTAGAACGTTTATCGCTGATGATGCTTCTAGAGGAGAGATGGTTGCCCATGTATATGATGTAACCTACGGGATCATTAACAACGAGGTGGACACATTAGTCTTGGTCGATGATTCCATCGTAAGGGGAACCACCTTAAGAGACAGTATTTTAAAAATAGCAGCGCGCTTGCGACCTAAGAATATTATAGTGGTATCTTCTGCCCCTCAAATTCGCTATCCAGATTGTTACGGCATTGATATGTCTGTCATTGGTAATTTTGTAGCCTTTAAAGCATTGATCGCTTTGATAAAAGAAAAGGGAAAGGAAGATATTCTTCAAAAGGTTTACAAAAAATGTAAAAAGCAGGAGCATGCGCCAAAGAAGAAGATCAAGAATTATGTAAAGGAATTGTACGCTTTATTTTCTTACGAAGAAGTGTCTGATAAAATTGCAGAAATCGTTACCCCAAAAGAAATTAAACCTAAAGTAAAAGTCATTTACCAAACCATTGAAGGGCTACACAAAGCCTGCCCAAAAAATAAAGGGGATTGGTATTTTTCTGGAGATTATCCTACTCCAGGTGGTAATCGAGTGGTGAATATGGCGTTTATTAATTATATGGAGAATAGGAATGTAAGGGCTTATTAATTTAGAGTAGGGAATAGAGACGACTTTGTTGAGAGATTAGAGATTCCAAACATGGAATGCTAGTTTAAATAAGAATATTTATAATTAAATTTAGACGATTAAACTTAAATAAGAAAATTTATAATTAAATTTGAAGCTCTAAATTTAATTATAAATGTTAAAATCACTGAAAATTGCAGAATTTGAGGCTGGTAACTGGATTAAACAGACTGGCTTTAAATCTTTTTCTCCCACTTCTATCAATCGCCAATGGTTGATTGACCAACCTGAATTAGAATCTTTAATAGCTCAAGCTCACCAAAAAATAGGTGCTCTAAACGCCTTTTCAGAGTTAATACCGGACGTTACCTTCTTTATTAAAATGCATATTGCCAAAGAGGCAACCCAGTCAAGTAGTATTGAAGGTACTCAAACGAGTATGGAGGAAGCTTTTTTGAAAAGTGAAGATATACAGCCAGAACAAAGAGATGATTGGCAGGAAGTGCAGAATTATATCCAAGCGATGAATTATGCTTTAGATAGACTAGATACCTTACCTCTTTCAAATAGATTAATTCGGGAAACACATAAAATACTATTGCAAGGTGTTCGAGGAGAACATAAGCAGCCTGGTGAATTTAGACGTTCTCAGAATTGGATTGGTGGAGCTTCATTAGCGGATGCTATTTTTGTTCCTCCTGCGCATCATGAGGTGCCAGATTTGATGGGTGATTTAGAACAATTTTTACACAATGAAGAACTATTTATTTCTGAGTTAGTGCGAATTGCAATAGCGCATTATCAGTTTGAAACGATTCATCCTTTTCTAGATGGCAATGGTCGAATGGGACGATTATTGATAACATTATATTTAGTTAGTAAAAAGTTGTTGATGAAACCGTCTTTATATCTTTCTGCCTTTTTTGACAAACATCGTCAGTTGTATTTTGATAATCTATCGAATGTAAGAAACAAAAGTGATCTGCTGCAATGGTTGAAATTTTTCATGGTAGGGGTAATAGAAACGGCAGAATCTTCAATAACTAGTTTTAGAAAAATTATTATTTTAAGAGAGAAAATTGATAATCAAATTATCCAATTAGGAAAGCGACGCCCTACTGCCCAATTACTTTTAAATCACCTTTTTCATCAACCTGTCATCACCGCACAAGAAACAGCAAAGGTTATTAATAAATCTATTCCTACCGCTAATACTTTGATTCAAGATTTTGTGAAGATGGGAATTTTGAAAGAGAAGACGGGGTATCAGCGGAACCGGGTATTTAGTTTTGTGGAGTATATTAAATTGTTTGAGAAATGATCGGGCTGCATATTTCATCCGACCACTTCAAAGTGATCGGATGAATTCATTCGTTACCCTAACTTTGTTTTACACTAAATTAAAAATAACTGCCTACTTTATATCAGATTATGTACTCTTATTAATCAACTCCATCAATTCCTCAGGACTATCCGCAATAGCCAATAATTCCTGTCCTTCCTTTGTCAGAAAACCAAAGCCTACCATATTTTTCAATAATATTTCCAAGCCCTCATAATAACCATTCACATTCAAAATACCACAAAATTTATCCAAGAACCCAATCTTTACTTGCGTATAGACATCAATGATTTCATCTAAAGTACCAACCCCACCAGGCAAGGCAATAAAGGCATCCGATAAAGCAATCATTTTTCCTTTCCGTTCATGCATGTCTTTAACTACGATCATTTCAGTGACCCCATCATGTTGATCTTCATCTTGAATTAACTTTTCTGGACGTACCCCAATCACTGTTCTTCTATTAGCTAAAAAGTGTGTAGCAATAATTCCCATTAAACCTGTTTTTCCACCACCATATACTAGGTCATACTCTTGTGCTATTAATAAGTCGCATAGTCGTTTTGTCTGCTCCACGATCTCTTTAGAATTTCCCGTATTTGCCCCGCAATAGATACATACTTTCTTAGCCATATTTTTTATTTAAAAGCGTTCATTATCGAACAGTACTATTCGTTTTTGAACACTAATTATTTTTTATTTATTTTGTAATAAACTGATTGTTAACGACTTGTTATTTGGCACGAATTCGTTATATAAGTAATAGTAGACTTGTAAGTTTATTCTTTAAAAACGAACCAAAGAATCTAAAAATAAGAATTATGAAAAATAATATCGAAAAAACAATCCACAATTGGTCAACAAATATTGTTAGAATTGGATGTTTGTCCCTGATCTTGTTAGGAACAAGTGAGTGGTTAATGCATACAAGTGAAGTACGGAAAATCCAAATGGAACATAAGGAATATACAGATGACCAACAGGTAGAATTTCCATTGCCTATTTTAACTAAAGTATTTACTTATTAATAACTGGTATCGCAATGGTAAACACCGTACCCTCTCCCAATTTTGACCAAACAGTGAGACGTCCTTTATGGGCATGGACAATCTTTTTTGATAAACTTAATCCAATGCCCGTACCATCTTTTTTAGTCGTAAAGAAAGGAATGAAAATATCAGTGAGTTTATCGGGTTCTATACCAGCGCCATTGTCAGCGACAGCAATGATGGCATTTCCTTCTGTATCGATATTGGTGCTAATGGCTATTTCTTTATTATCAGTATTTTCTGCTACAGCCTCCATCGCATTTTTTAATAAATTGATTAAGACCCTAGATAAGAGCTCCTGATCAATTGTTGTTTTAGTACCTGTATCTTTTGTATTAACTTTGAATTGAATTCCTTTCTTGGCCATCTCTGTCTTGTACAAGGTTCCTATTTCTTGAATCCAATTATGTAAATCAGTCTCTTGAGCATGTAATTGTTGCACACTCGTTAACTGTCGATAAGCTCTTGTGAAACTCATCAACCCTTTACTCCTATTCTCTATTGCTCGAATACAATCCTGAACATCTTTTAAATCTTCTCCTTCTAATATAGTCGCGTCTTCTGTCAATTGCCTCATAGAACTAGATAGCGAGGTAATCGGTGCGATAGAATTCATTATCTCGTGCGTCAATACGCGGATTAATTTTTCCCAAGCGCTCACTTCCTGATGATCCATTTGCCTCGAGATATCTTGTACGGCAAATAAAGAGTACGTAGTATCTTGCATTTTTAAGATACGTAACCGGATATTTAATATCAGACGCTCTGTATCAATATCTAATTTCAGAATACGTTCTTCTTGGGGCTGCATTTCTTTAAAGCATTGATACAAAGTAGGATTAAAAGATTCGACACTTTTGAAGGTAGGAAAATGAGATTTATGTAAGAAGCTTTTAAGCGCTGGATTCATCATTAAGGTATTTCCCTTACTGTCAAAGCAAATCAAACCCGTATCTACTTGTGCAATAATAGACTGCAAATACTGATGTTGAAATTCGCGCTGCATCCTCAATTCTCTAAACTTATCCGTAATGACATTGAACATTTTATACAACTGCTGGGAGTCATCATTTTGCAAACGCTGTCGATAAGAACTTTCAAAATCATTGTATAATATCCCAGAGAGGAATTGGGTGAGATCATGAATGGTCTTATTGACAATATGAAATAATCGGTAAGTAACAATCCCTGTCAGAAATAATAAGAAACCACTAAAAGACCATTGGTCATTAAAAAAATACCAGACACTACTGCCTGCCAATACGCCTAGAATTAATAACAACGCTATTATTCTTAATCGAAAATTATATATTAATCCAGTGTTGGAGAATATCGCCATGGTTTTTATTCTAAAAATGGAAGCTATTAATTCTATTTTGGCACTTTAGACTTATCGTGATGTTGTTCTTTTTGCATTGGCAAAAAAGAACCAAAAACCCTAGACAAAAAGGCCACCCATCCCTTTGGGTTCGAGAATATATTCTCTCATCTCCGGTATTTTTGTCGGGCCATCGCCACCTATATGCCTCTTAAATGTTGACACATGCTGCTCAAATTATTAGGTACCAAAGTAGAATTAAGTAGCTATTCAAAATTGGCTGTCGCCAATGATAGTTTTTTGAACCTGCCTTCCAAGGAACGCAGGCAGGCGCGGAGATGCAGAGTTAAGTGTAGTTAAAATGTAGCTAAGTCTCTGTATCTCTGCGTCTCCGTGTTCATTATTTATTGGCGACAGCCAATCCTCTAAATCCCAAATTTCTCAATACGCCGATATAAAGCAGGACGAGTAATCCCTAATTCTTCCGCTGCCTTGCTAATATTGCCTTTATGTTTCCGCATACATTGAAGAATACGCGTTCTTTCCATTTCTTCTAAGGTCATAGATTCATCAAATGGAACAGTATCTGGTGTTTCGACAATATGATCTAAAGATAATTGATTACCATCGGTCAAAATAACCGCTCGTTCAATGGCATGTTCTAACTCTCGCACATTGCCAGGCCAGTCATAATTTTTTATCTTATGAATAGCGGTTTGAGGCATGACCAAATTCGGTTTTCGATATTTTGCAGCTAACTTGGTTAGGAAATAATTCGCTAAGGAAACCATATCTTCTCCTCGTTCTCTTAGTGGCGGTAATGGCAATTCAATAGTGTTAATTCGAAATAATAAATCTTGCCTGAATTCCCCTGACTTTACCATATCAGTTAAAGAAATATTCGTCGCACTAATAAATCGAATATCTACTTTCTGTGCTTTCGTGCCTCCTAATGGCGTAATCATTCTACTTTGTATAGCCTGTAATAATTTTGCTTGACCACCTTTTGTTAAATTACCTATTTCATCTAAAAATAAAGTGCCTCCATCTGCAGCTGCAAAGCGACCAATTTTGTCCGTCTTAGCATCTGTAAAGGCTCCTTTCTTGTAGCCAAACAATTCACTTTCTAACAAGTTCTCTGGTATAGCGCCTAAATCGACCATTACAAAAGGACCCTCTGACCGAGTGGACAATTGATGAACACGGCGTGCCATTACTTCTTTTCCCGTTCCATTTTCGCCACTAATTAAAATGCTAGCATCTGTAGGTGCTAATTTTGTTACGGCTTTCATGACGGCGGTCATGGCAGGAGATTTCCCAACAAAGGAATCTTCATTGGGAAAAAGTTGCTCGTTAAGCGCCTCATTTTGAGCTTCTAGTTTATTAGAGTGTTGGGTACCTTTGGCCAACTTCAAAGTGGTTTGTAGGGTAGCGATTACTTTCTCATTTCGCCATGGTTTTTCTATAAAATCTGCTGCTCCTTTTTTTAGCGCTTGCACGACTAAGGGTACATCTCCATGAGCAGTTATCATCACCACTTCTGTAGCAGGACGTAATTCTTTTATTTTCTCTAACCACTCTAGTCCCTCTTTTCCATCTTGCTGTCCTGGTCTGAAATTTAAATCTAATAAGATTACATCTGGTTCGTATTGGTTGATTAATCGAGGTAGGTGGAAAGGATTATTTTCTCCATAGACAGAAGAAAAGAGTGGTTTTAATAGCATCTTTAAGGAAAGCACAATATCTGCTTCATCGTCTACTATTAGTATGGATCCTCGTTGTTTCATAACAGGTGATTATTGGGTGAATAACTTTTAAGGAGGTATATGTATTTTGTCGCTAAAAAGTCTAGAGCGTATCCTTTTAGCTTTATAAGACAAACTATTCTAGAGACAGTTGCCTACAAACTACCAAATCAAAGATGCAAAAATTAATTAATAAATTGTTCATTTCCGTACACTAGTGTACATATTTGAACAACCATGCTTGATTTTTATTTTTGTAAAATACTGATTTACAATGTTTTGTAAATTGGCACGAATTCGTTAATAAGAGTAAATAAGGAATTATTTTAACGAAAAGAACTATCAATAAGAAAGAATAATAATGGATAAGAAAATAGAAAAGAAAGTAATCACCCTACCGAGAGTATTATTAGGGCTTGGCTGCCTCTTATTTTTTGGATTTGTGGGGAGTCAAATCCTTAATAATACGGGAGAAACAAAGTTGAATGTAAAAGCAGACCGCTTATTAATCAATACCGTTGAGCGAGGGGTGTTTCAAGAGTTTATACCTGTTACGGGGGTGGTCTTACCGATCAAGACCGTTTTGATAGGCGCCGTGGAAGGTGGTCGTGTAGAAGAACGCTTTGTAGAGGATGGGGCGGAGATTAAAGCGGGACAATCCATTTTGCGATTGAGTAATCCAGATCTACAATTAAGTTATTTGAATCAAGAAGCAACGATTGTTTCTCAAATGAATCAGATACGGAGCAATAGTTTGTTTAGAGAGCAGCAAAGTTTGAATCTAAAGGAAACAGCTTTGAACATTGAATATTTATTGAGTTTAGCAAGTTCTCGTTTAGAGCGAAATACGCAATTAGGAAAGGATGGAGTGATAGCAAGAGTAGAGGTAGAGGAACTACAACAAGAATATGATAATCTGAGAAGAAGGAAAGATTTATTAAAAAGAACGATAGAAAAAGACAGCGTATCCAATGCATTCGAGGGAACTCAAATGACCACGACAATAGACTTAATGCAACGTAATTTAGGGATTGCTAGACAGAGTTTAGATAACCTGATTGTAAAAGCGCCAATTGATGGGCAATTATCAGGCTTAACGGCGGAGCTTGGAGAGTTGATTAACGAGGGCGCACAAATTGCGCAAATTGATGATCTAACCAACTTTAAAATTCGAGTAAAGATTGATGAATTTTATATCTCCAGAATCTATTCCGGACAAGAAGGTTCCTTCCAATTTGCTAACGAAAATTTCGAACTAAAAATTCAAAAAATATATCCACAAGTAGTGAATGGCGCTTTTGAAGCAGATATGCTATTTACAGGAAAAGTACCTACTCGTATTAAGCGAGGACAAACGATTACCGTAAAATTAGAATTGAGTGCACAGGAAGAAGCACTACTCCTAGCGAGAGGTGGCTTTTATCAAACTACAGGTGGTAATTGGGTCTACATCATAAATGAAGATGGAGTATCTGCTTACAAACAACCAATTCGAGTAGGGCGTCAAAATCCAAATTTTTATGAAGTAACGGAAGGACTGAAACCAGGGGATAAAGTCATCACTTCTAGTTATGATAATTTTGGGGATAAGGATGTGTTGGTGTTGAAATAATGGAGAATGGAAAATTAAGAATTCACAAGATGTTGACAGATATCTCGAACATCCAATTGATGCTATTAAAATAGAGTAGTTTTATTTACGCTATTTTCTATTAACTTTAAATTTCCTCAAAATGAAAAAAATAACTCTTTCAATCTTTGTAATCCTTTTAATAGGAATCACCTCTTGCTCTACAGTGAAAACTAGTTCTAGTTCAAAGAGAGTGACTAATAGTGATACCTCTTCTGATAAAACTGTTATTAATTATAATAGGACGCTTTCTACAGAGCAAGCAAAGCAAGTAACTCAGCTTTTAAGGGAAAAAATAGAAGGATTTCCCGACCAAAAGTTACCGATAAAATTTGTAAATAATACTAAGAATTCTCACTTAGATCTTCACTTAAAAAAGAGAAAAATAAAGTTTAGTTTTCGCTCTAAATTGAATTTGAATGAAGACAACCAAGAGGTAGTGATTGTACATCGTTTAAAAGAGACTATTGATGCACTATAAAGTACTTATTTTATTTAAAAATTAACAAAATTTCAACCAATGATAAAAACAGTTAATCTAACAAAAGTTTATCGGTCAGACGAAGTCGAAACTACGGCACTGAACGAAGTAAACATCGAAATCAAAGAAGGAGAATTCGTCTCTGTGATGGGCCCTTCTGGATGTGGAAAATCAACGCTATTAAATGTCTTGGGCATGATAGATAGTCCGACTGCGGGAGATTATTTATTTAATGGACAAGAGGTAGGACGCCTATCTGAAAGTAAGCGATCAGATGTGCGAAAGCATAACCTTGGTTTTGTTTTCCAAAGTTTTAATTTAATTGATGAGTTGACGGTATTTGAAAATGTAGAATTACCAATGCTCTATACAAAAGTTCCTTCTGCGGAACGTAAAACTAGAGTGAATGAATTATTAGAGGGTATGAATATTATGCACCGTCGGAATCACTTTCCACAACAATTATCAGGTGGACAACAACAACGGGTAGCAGTAGCTCGTGCTGTTGTTAATAAACCTCGCTTGATTTTAGCCGATGAACCTACGGGTAATTTGGATAGCTCGAATGGAGATGAGGTAATGAAAATATTATCAGAATTAAATTCTACTGGTACGACTATTTTGATGGTGACGCACTCTCAATATTGTGCGGAGTTCGGGAATCGAATTATTCGAATGTTGGATGGAAAAGTGGTTGTGGAAAATGTGGTGAAGCAGTACCTGTAAAATGGATGGTCAACATTCTCTAGGTCGTCAAAAGAGAATGACACATTAGTTTCAAGTCAGTAAACTTGGGACATTGCAATTATCTCTTGATAGCGGACAAGTTCAAAGTGACTGAGCTTGAAAGTAAAGCCTATTAGACCAGCTTATAGTGTATCAATTTAACTAATTGGAAACAATAAAAATCACCCAGTTATGAAAAAATCAATCTTCTATATTCTATTACTTTGTATAGCTTTTCAATTAAATGCGCAACGGGATCAAACGCTATTCAGTGGCACTAGATTAGATCAATCAGGTTCATGGGCAGGCTTTAGTTATACGCCAACAGAAATAGCAGGAGAGTCTTCTGTTCAAGGAGGTGCGGATGTGAAGTTTGAGTATAATAATTCTTTTATACTTGGTTGGCAATATCGAAAAACTGCTGATGAAATTAAATTTCAAGATGCTTCTAATACGGATTTGTTAGAGTTAAAATACCATACGTTTTATGCAGGGTATGCTTTTCAAACGCATAGAGTAATACATCCTTTTATTAGTGTGGGAATGGGACCAGGTAAATTAAAAGTGAATGGAGAAAAAGACAAACTGCTAATTATGCAGCCTTCTGCAGGAGTAGAAGTTAATGTGTTCCGTTGGATGCGGGTTGGTTTTGAAGGGGGTTATCGATTAGTAACAGGTAATCAATGGGATCGTATTGAAAATTCAGACTTATCTAATTACTATGGAACTATTACTTTCCGATTTGGATGGTCTTGGGGTAAGTAATTATTAGTTCAAAACGAAAGACTATGCTTTTAAATAATTTAAAGATAAGTTGGAGAAGATTATGGTTAGATAAGACTACTTCCAGTATTCATATTTTTAGTTTAGCGTTAGGTATCGCTAGTTGCCTGCTAATCTCTGCGTGGATATTTCAGCAATTTCAAGTGGATAGCTTTCATGAAAAAGAAGATCGTTTATTTCAAGTGTGGGAAAATCAATATTACTCGGATGGTACGATTCTTTCAGTAAGAGCGACTCCTGGACCATTGAAAAAAGTATTGGAGGAGGAGATGCCAAATGTAGCCAAAGCAGTACGGACTACTTGGGAAATAGAAAAAGAATTTCGTAAGGAACAGCATACCGCTACCACATATGGAATCTATGCAGATGATGGATTTTTTCAAGTATTTACTTTTCCTTTATCAGAGGGAGATGCTAACACGGCTTTGTCGAAACCTGACCATATTGTGATTTCACAAAAAATGGCAGATCAATTATTTCCTGATGAAACAGCCGTGGGGCAGTCTGTTGAAATTATTAATGAGCAGAGTTATACGGTTACTGGCGTGATGAAAAATATACCGAAAGCCTCTACACTTTATTTCGATTACGTCTTACCGTTCAAGAAGTTTGAGTCGGAAAACGAATGGTTATTAGGATGGCAAAATAATGGACCTAATACATGGGTGTTATTAAAGAAAGGCACACTCTTAACAGATGTAGAAAATAAATTAACAACATTAATTAAAAAAGATAGTCGTCAAAAAAATACAGAACTATTTTTGCAATCTATTAAAGATAGATACCTTTATACAAACTACGAAAATGGACAATATGCTGGTGGTGGGCGTATTGAAAAAGTTAGATTGTTTGGAGTTATTGCGCTATTAATATTCTTGATCTCTTGCATCAACTTCATTAGCCTAACTACTGCTCGTGTAAGTAAAAGAGCTAAAGAAGTAGGTATTCGAAAAGTAATAGGCGCAAACAAAAGGGCGCTTGTTGGACAATTTTTTACAGAAGCAATACTGATTTCTTTTTTGGCGCTATTGATTGGAACCTCACTTTTATTGTTTATTCTTCCCTACTTTAATACCTATACTAATAGTTCCATTGTGATCTCTATGTATTCCCAAGAAACATGGATAGGTCTTACAAGTGTTTTTTTGCTCACTATATTAATAGCAGGAAGTTATCCATCTTTTGTTTTATCTTCTTTTGGACCATTGACAGCAATTACTAATCGATTTAAACAGAAAACTAGTCAAGGCCTACTTCGAAATATATTAGTGGTTGGACAGTTTACGGTTGCCATTGCCTTAATAGCCGGTACTTGGGTGGTATTTCAACAAATCCAGTTTTTACAACAAAAGGAAATAGGTTTTAATCAACAACAACTATTATATATACCTATTAAGTCACCCGAACTAGCTCAAAAGTATCCAGTACTAAAAGAAGACTTGTTAAAAATACCATCTGTACAATCTGTTTCTGCTTGCAATCAGAAATTAAATGACATTCGATATAACACTTCGGGTATAACATGGAAAGGAATGCCTCCAGAGGAAGATCATTTATTTACGACCATTGGGGCTAATTTTGATTTTGTAAAAACTACTGGTTTAAGTTTAAAAGAGGGCAGAGATTTCTCAATAGCGCATCGAGCAGATTCTATGAATGTGATTATCAATGAAGCTGCTGCTAAGTTAATGGGGATGGATGCCCCTATTGGAGAGTCCTTATATTTTGGAGAGGAGCCAGCACAAATCATAGGTTTGGTAAAAGACTTTCACATGTATTCTTTAAAGTACGAGATTACCCCTGCGGTCTTATATGTGGACCCAGATTTAAGCTATGTGTATGTACAGGTCGCAACCGATGATATTCCCAATACTTTAGCAAATCTAGAACAAACATTTAATAGCTATCAATCTAATTTTCCATTTGATTATCAATTTGCAGATGAAAAATATAGTCAATATTATCAGTCCGAACGATTTACGAGTCAGATAGCTATTCTGTTTTCGATATTAGCCTTACTCCTCTGCGGCTTGGGTGTGTTGGGCTTGACGATTTTTTCATTAGAACGAAGACTAAAAGAAATCGGTATCCGAAAAGTATTAGGGGCATCTGCTGGACAAATAGTAGGATTGTTTTCTAAGAATATTCTTCAAATGGTAGGTTTAGCTTTTTTTATTGCCACTCCTATTGCTTATTATTTTAGTCAACAATGGTTAGAAGATTTTGCGTATCGAATTGAAATTACTTGGTGGGTGTTTCCAGTTGTTGGATTAGGGGTTTTGCTATTTGCCTTACTAACAATTAGTCTGCATAGTTTGAAGGCTGCTGTTGCCAGCCCGATTAGTTCTTTACGAAAGGAATAACATTAAAACAATATGATACAACTAAAAAATATTGAACGTTACTATCGCTCAGGACTTCAGAAGTCGTGGGTACTACGAGACATTAACTTGAACATCAAACAAGGAGAATTTCTAACTATCATGGGGCCTTCTGGTTCAGGGAAGTCTACGCTGTTAAATATTATCGGGATGCTCGACCAACCCAATAATGGTGAGTATATGTTCTTAGATGAACCCGTCCATAAATTTAGAGAAAGCAGGTTAACGGAGTTACATAAAAATTATATCGGTTTCGTTTTTCAAGCCTACCATTTGATAGATGAATTGACAGTCTATGAAAACATCGAAACGCCATTATTATACCGAGGTATCAAAAGCAAGGAACGAAAGTCTTTAGTGGCAGACGTACTAGATCGTTTCAATATCGTGGCTAAAAAAGATTTGTTTCCTAGCCAATTATCGGGCGGGCAACAACAATTAGTAGGAGTCGCTAGAGCAGTAATTGGTAAACCTAAGTTGTTATTAGCAGACGAGCCTACAGGGAATTTACATACTTCTCAAGGAGAAATCATTATGGACTTATTCAAGGAATTGCATAAGGATGGGATGACGATTATACAAGTAACGCACAATGAACGCAATGCACAATACGGGACTAGGATGATTGGTTTGGAGGATGGGTTTGTGCGCTCGGATGTTGCTGTGTAGAAAGTAGCGTAATTACTAAAGTTGGGGTTCAAAAAAACTTAAATTCTATTTGATCTTTTGGACAGATTCTAATGGTGGGTTCCCGATCTATAGGGATCGGGCATTCTGGTGGATTATATATTTTACCTTTAGTAACCAATACTTTACCTTCGTTTGGTTCTGATACTTGTACCGTAAGTTTTTCCCCTTTCTTGATATCCACAGTAATCCATCCTTGGGTATCCCCATTGAATAAATATTCTTCTGTTTTTAATGGCGTAGTAATGCTAAGCAGCACTTGTTCGGGACGTGTACCACAGTTAGCACTAAGCGGACCATTATGACCCGTACGATTCATTACGAAAAATAGCTGCCCTGAGTTATCTTGTGTCGGAGCTACTTCTGCTGTTTCTGGTTTGGTACATGCGTTACCTAGTATTAGTAGGCAGAGGGATAGAAAATAAAAATGAATGCTTTTCATAGACCGTCCTTTATGAGATGAATTTTTAACCACTTCTATAAATCTACTAACAGAAAGTTAGTGCTTTTTTACAAGTTATACAAAAATACAGACTGATCGGAGAAATTGATTATATAAATTATGATTCTATTTAAAATAGTTAACCATGTTAAAAAATTACTTCAAAATAGCCTTACGCCAATTATGGAATAACAAGTTGTTTTCCGCACTCAATATCTTTGGTCTAGCTACTAGTATGTCTGTTTGCTTATTATTGATTATGATTTTATCAGATCAGTATGGATATGACACTTTCCATGAAAATGGCGATCGTATCTTTAGAGTAACCTCTGCTAAATCAATGGAGCAAGTACCACAAAAAACGAATTTTGCTACTACAGCATTAACGGTAGCGGAAGATCTACAGGAAGAATTTCCATTTGTCAAAGGTGTCGTTCGTTTCTTACATGTAGGAGCATCAGTACTGATAGGAGAAAAGAAAATTTCTACAGACGTCTCTGCATTTTTTGTGGATCAAGATTTTTTAGAGGTATTCTCTTTTGGATGGGTTGCAGGAGATCAACGAACGGCTTTATTGCAGCCACGATCGGTTGTCTTAACAGAAAGTTCGGCGAAGCGGTTTTTTCCATACAGTGATCCCCTTAATAAGGATATTGAATTAGATGGATTGGGTACATTTACTGTAACAGGTATTATCCCTGATCCGCCTGTCCGATCTCATATTCAATTCAATTATTTGATTTCTTATGCATCTGTGGAGGTATTTAATGCTACGGAAAGAGAAAATGCATATGTTCAAGATGAATACTTTCAAATTTGGAGAGGCCTGGTATATGTGAAACTAGATGAAAATACTTCGAAAAATCAATTGGATAATGCCTTAGCTACTATAGCAGCAGATTATAGTGTTAAAGATGAAAAAGAGAACTACTTATTAAAGGCACAGCCTTTAGCAGACATCTATCCAAGTAGAGAATTGAGTAATGAAATAGGTTCGGGAACACCTTCCATTGTTCTATATTTTTTAATGGTCTTAGGTTTAATTGTTATCCTTTCTGCTTGTTTTAACTATACTAGTTTATCTATTGCCAAAGCTTTGAAACGAACTAAAGAAATTGGCGTGCGGAAAGTCTTAGGTGCAAGTAAAGGAGATGTTATTCGACAAATTATTGGAGAGGCGGTTATCTTTTCTTTATTGTCTTTATTGGTGGCCGTTCTCTTATTAGAATTCTTAATTCCTGCTTTTATAGGGCTTGATCCTTTTGTCGCTCAAGTGGTTCATCTAGAACGTTCGCCACAATTGTATGCTCTATTTATAGGATTTAGTTTATTGATCGGATTAATAGCGGGAATTTTACCTGCTTTTAGTATTGCTAAACTTCAACCTGTTCAAGCTATTCAAAAATTATCGAATATTAAATTAATGGCAAGAGGCGGTATTCAAAAAGTATTAATTACGATTCAATTTGCTTTTGCCTTACTTTTTATTTTGACTGTTATTATTGTCTTACAACAACAACGGCATGTACTAAATACAGATATAGGTTTGAATTTTGAAAACATTTATAATGTGCGGATGGAAGGAGAAGACTATGATTTATTTGCTCAAAAAGTTGGACAAATAAAAGGAATAGAAGAGGTGTCCACTTCTAGTTCGGTTTTGTTAACAGGAGAAAGGGCAGGAGGGATGATTAGCTATAATGATGACCAAGATTCGTTGGCAATTTATTATAATGAAATAAGTAATAATTTTTTAAATAATTTTGAAATTGATATTATAGCAGGTAAAAACTTGCCTAGCACTTCTAATAATACAGAGCAATTTGTTTTGCTAAATGAATTAGCTACTAAACGAATGGGCTTTGCCACACCTGATCTAGCCATTGGACAAAGTATCGGTTTTGACAGCCTTAACCTTACTATAGTAGGGGTAACTAATGACTTTCATCAAGATAATATTTGGTTTGCTCCTGTTACTCCCTATCTACTTCGACAAAATATTAACAATAAACGAAATGCCAATATTCGTATGAATGAGGCTAATAATATTCCCGAAACAATAGCAGCTGTCCATGCAGTTTGGAAAGAGATAACCGTAACGGATAAAACCATGAATGGGTTCTTCGTAGAGGAACGGGTCTATTACTTAACTAAGTTTTTTAAAATAGGATCGAAGATGATTGGCTTCGTAGGATTTCTATCAATCCTCATTGCATGTATGGGCTTATTGGGGATTGTCATTTACACGATAGAAACTAAAATGAAAGAAGTTGGAATTAGAAAAATACTTGGAGCGAGTAGAGGAAATGTTATCTGGCGTTTATCGAAAGGCTTTTTTGTTTTGCTTAGTATCTCCATTCTGATTGCTACTCCTCTTACTATTGCTGGAGCAAATTTATGGTTGCAAAACTTTGCTAATCGAATGGTAATTACACCAGTACCAGTTTTATCTGGAATTGTTATTTTATTAATATTGGGATTGATAACAATTGTTTCTCAAACCTATTTGGCAGCTAGTGCTAATCCTGTAGATAGTCTGCATGGAGAATAGAATGTATAATTAGCAATGTGCGTTAACGA
>CALJIY010000326.1 GCA_937973945.1 uncultured Saprospiraceae bacterium
GCTAAAGCCTCTATGTCAATTTTTAATTTGCCTGCTGCTGCGGCTCGTTGTAAAAACTGCATAGATGGAATATCGGTAATGCCATCTTGAGCGGTGGTAATCCCATGACTAGCATAAAAATTCTGTGCCAAGTCCAGAAGCCTTAATTTCTCTTCTTCATTTGGCGTAGGTAAGTGGCCGCGCATGGCAAAGCTAGCCGCTTCTTGTAGTACGCCGCTTGGTTCTTTAGAGTTGGGCAAGCGGACGATAACACCTCCTGGAGGATCTGGGATTTGACCATCCATTTTAGCGATATCTAAGGCGGCACTATTTACGCTACACAGATGACCAGAAACATGAAGTAAATAAACAGGGTTATCAGGAAAGGCTTCGTCTAGGTCTAATTTGTTTGGATGACGTTTTTCTTCTAATTGATCTGGATCATATCCCCATCCGACAATCCATTCGCCTTTGGCAATATTCTTTTCGACTTGCTGTGCTTTTAATTGTGCAATAATGTCTGGGATGTTTTTGATCTTGCCTACAGGTGGCGCGCTTAGATCTACTTGATCCATTAGTTGTAGACTTAGGCCTATGTGGCTATGGGCATCGACGAATCCAGGTAATAAAGTTTTACCTTCTAGATCAATCATCTTCGTTGATTCTCCATTGTGTTCGCCCACTACTTTGTCTGTGCCGACTTGAATAATCTTACCATCTTTGACGGCAATGGCAGCGACTTCTTTCTGCGTATCATCCATAGTCAATATAGGTCCATTATAATAAATGGTATCGGCTATAATAGCGCTAGTAGGCTTTTGTTCGCTGCAAGCTATTAGAAAAATGGTGGTACTAAAAAGTAATAAGGTAAGGGTTCTTAAATTCAGCATTTCGTTTTTTTCCTAAAAATAGGAAATTCGGGCTTGGGAGACAAAGAGGGAGGAGGTTTCCTATTGGATTTTTTAGAACACGGAGACACAGGGGCATGGAGATTTGAACTATAGGTACTTTGTAAGAGGAATTTCTAGCGAAATTTAATTAGAACACTGAGTTATGGAGACACAGAGGATAAATTATCCTCTGTGCCTCTGTGTTCAATTTTTTATTGCTTCACGACTCGCTGCACAGATCGTTGCCCCTCCGAACTAATCTCAATCAAATATACCCCATCTGCTATATTGGCTAAATTCATAGCGGTAGTCATCATTGTGGAACTAGCAGGAACAAGTGTTTCTTGAATCGTTCTTCCATTTAGATCTAACAATCGAATTTGTTGAGCTTGGTCTTTTAATCCTTGTACAGGTATATGCAATAGCCCTTCTGAAGGATTTGGGTACACATTGAAGATAGCTTTATTAAGACTGATATTGTTACTTATAGTAGAAGCATCAAAATTATTATCTTGACAATCTGCATGGGTGACGAAGCTGAAATCATGGATGATTTGTTGACAATTGTCATCGCTCATAGTTTCATCGTTATTGGACATGGTGAAAGAACCAACTTTTAGGACTTTTACCTTTAAGAAGTTTTCATTTGCATCAATTACTTCTACTATATCATTACTAATTGGAATAGAATTATTGGCACAGTTACTAGGCGTTGGACGAAGGATATCAACCACCTCCCCTATACAAACCCTATAATCAAAGATTTTAGTAATTGGTGTAGAAGAATTTATACAATTGTCTATACTAACATTATACACATAGTTCGCAACCGGACAGGATAAACCATCATCTTCGCCTTCATAAACACTGTAGTTAAAAGTTCCTGCTTGTAATAATTGCACTTCCAAATAATGCTCTTCAATTGTAAGTACTTCTACTACGCCATTGGTAATATTCGGTGCATCTAATAAACAAATGTCTGGATTAGGTAGACGTAGTATGTTATCTGCAGAAGGTGCTGGTACTCGGATAATGTCCCCAACACAACCGCTTACATCGAAGGTTGTTTGTAATGTAGCATTAGGTAAGGCACAATCTTGGCTTACTTCTACGATTACCAGATAAGTGACTTTATCAGTAGGTCCAAAGGTTGGTCCTGCAATGCCACAGAAATACCCATTGATTTGATTTTCGTATACGGTAGTAGTGGTTGGACTGACTAATATATGATCTGTATTATCCACTAATGGACCGCCATCCCATTTGCCCCATTGATTGAATGGAAAATTATCGCATGGTCCTTGTGGATTTTCTGGGCAATTACATTGTATACTCCGAACTAGATTTTCTAATCGAAGGGTCTCTCCTCTACAAATTCTATAGATGACATCATAATTTTCGTAATTCTCAGGGATACCATTTGTAAACCCTTCAGGAATGATTTCTTCGATACAGGTGATCGTCACTGCTTTGCTAGCAGCAGAGCAGCCTGTCGGAAATCCAGCATCCACATAATCAAATTGTAATACTTGGCCATCATACTCTGAAAAATTAACACCAGGTCCGTAATAAGGATCTAATATTTGACCATCTTCTGTTCGAATTAAAAAATATCTATTGCCGTCTGCACAGGTTTGGAAAAACATTTCTCCTCTATTGCTCGCACAATTTCCTGCTGGTAATTCAGTATTATCTATTTCTAGACAGGTAATCGTAATTGCTTGATCTGCAATGGAACAGGGCGTACTGAAATTGGTGGATGTAAAGTCAAAATTTACCCTTTGCCCTTGTACTGGTGTATAGCTAATATTTCCATCAAAGTAAGGATCATATATGGTTCCATCGGTTGTTTGTATAAATACAAAAGGTGTCCCGTCATCACAATTTCTAAAGAAGAAGGTACCTGTATGCTTCGTACAATCACCCGCATTCGGATCATCATTATTAGTCGTAATGCAAGTAACATTTACTGCTTGACTCGCAGCAGAACAAGGTGAATTAAAACTGGCTACTTGATAATCAAATTTTACGCTTTGCCCTTCGATTAAAGCAAAGTTCGTACCTAGTGGAAAATAAATATCTAAGAGTTGTCCATCAGCTGTTCTAATGAAATTATACAATTGCCCGTTATCACAATTTTGGAAAACAATAGTCCCTGTATACCGATTACAATCTGGTTGAGCGGTATCACTACCACAGCTCCAATTATAAATAGCCGTATTTAAATTATACGCCATTTTGCAATCCAAACCGCTACCACTTTGACAGTAGAAAGATCCATCTTGGAAATACATACTTTCTACCCCATTTGGATCTGTAACAATTAAATATTGATAAGACCCTTGTTGATATACGGTTACAGATTCGGAAGTACAAGTGCCACCAATGATATCTAATAACCAAGGAAAATTAGTGAATA
The DNA here is from genome assembly GCA_937973945.1 of uncultured Saprospiraceae bacterium. Taxonomy (GTDB): domain Bacteria; phylum Bacteroidota; class Bacteroidia; order Chitinophagales; family Saprospiraceae; genus JAFMDF01. The sequence goes on from CALJIY010000326.1 coordinate 3,289, forward strand.
ATGGATCATTATCCGTGGCGTTTGTTGGTGTGTTTGTATTCCCATCGTCCATATCTTCATTCTCCATAGGTTGGGTGTCGTCATCTCCATTGCCCTCATCTGTAGTGCTGCCACAGGACCAAGTTCTTAAGACTTCGTTTAGGTTGTAAGCAGTTACACAGTCATAATTAGGGGCAGAGGTACAATAAAGCGTACCGTTTTCAAAAAACAATTGTTCTATACCATTTCCATTATCAATTGCTAAGAAAGTATAAGCGCCTGAGGCATACTCTACAAGGGAGGCAGTACCACAATCGTCTGTATTTACAACTGTTGACAACCAAGGATATTCTGTAAATATTGGATCGTCCGCTATAGTGGGTGGTGGTGGCGTAGGCCCTGCAGCCGTACAGTCCCAGGTGTTGGTTAAGTTAGATAAATTATAAGCGGCTACACAATCATAATTTGGAGAATTCTGACAGTAGAAAGTCCCATTATCTAAATATAATCTCTGAGTTCCTGCCGCATCTGTCACTAATAAGAAATCATAGGAACCTGCATTATAAACTGCAATAGCTTCATCCGAACAATTTGCAGGATCAACCAAATCTGTCAACCAAGCGTATTGATCAAAGACGGCATTTGATTGTGCCCATAAAGAAGTTTGTAGTAGAAAATTGCCTAGTAAAATTAAGAGTAGGGAGTTTCTTTTCATTGCTTAAAGAATTAATTTTATAAGAGGATGAAGGAGCAAGCCCGTAGTTTGAATGCCCAGTGGACATTCAAGGGAATGAACCGCAGAGCGGGTGGATGCTCAAAATCCGTTATGAGGGTAGTAAATGATTACACTGTATACTATACAAAATTACCTTCTAATTTAGGATTTCTATTTTAGAATAACTATACAAAATGCCGTTTTGTCAAATGTTAGTTAAATTTAATGGGAGTCGTTTGTTAAATTTTTATTTTTGATGGAGGGTTTAGTCGTTCCTTAGCCTTTACTATACCAATAAAGTGCCTATTTAACAGAGTTACTGATGAAAAAAGAAAAACCTTTAGTTGATAATACCTATTTGTTAGAAAAGATACCAGGAAAAGGAGGGTGGACCTATGCGGCAATACCAGAAGTGCTGCAGAGTAAAGAAACGGCATTTGGTTGGGTGCGCGTGAAGGGTAGTATCGATGACTATGAATTCAAACAATACAAGTTGATGCCGATGGGAGACGGGCAATTGTTCTTACCCGTTAAGGCACAAATAAGGAAAAAAATAAAGAAGGAAGCTGGTGATAGGGTAAAGGTGGTACTATATGCTGATAATTCGGAATTAGAAATACCGGAAGATATTTTGGCTTGTTTTGACAATGAAGTACCTAGTATTATGGAAACCTTTAGAAGCTTTTCAGAAGGACAACAAAAGGCCTATTTAAAATGGATTGCTGCTGCCAAAAAGGAAGAAACGAAAGCCAATCGAATTGCGGAAATGATGTGTCGATTGGAGGAGGGCTTGAAGTTTGGGCAGTGAGAATTTTTACCACTAATGCACTAATTGAAAACTGATTCACGAATTCTAGAGTGAGCGATGCAAAAAATCGTAAATTTTGCCTGTATCAAAAATAAATTGATATTTTCTTACAAAGCTGAGTGTAAACGTTTTGTGAGTTTTGAACTTGACACTTGGGTTTGATACTTGAACTTTCTATACTATCCTTCTTGTGATAAGGTGTTAATATCTTTGATCAACTGCTGAATAGCTGTTTTATTCAACCCATTATAAATACCTCTAATGTGTTTATTCTTATCAATTAATACGAAATTCTCCGTATGCAGAAAATCGTCTGGATCTTTTTCTAGCCCCAAATCCTCTTCCACAAAATAATGGTATCGACCCAAGTCATATATGTGGTCTCGCTCTCCTGTTACTAAGTGCCATTTTCCATCAATGACCCCTTTTGCTTCTGCGTAATTTTTCAGCACAGCAACAGAGTCATATCTTGGCATCACGGAATGTGATAACAATAACACTTCTTCGTTGGAAAGCATCGCTTCTTGGAGGGTGCCCATGCTGGCAGTCATCTTTGGGCAGATACCAGGGCAAGTCGTAAAGAAAAAATCCACGACAAATATTTTATCGGTAAAGGTTTTATCCGTAATGGTTTCCCCATTCTGATTGGTCAATTGAAAGGGAGGTATTTTGTGAAATGCCTTTAAGGCATCACTTTCAGGAGACAACCAATGAGGGGTAAAAGTAGGATCCTCATAATAGGGTAGGGCATTGACTCTACTTTCGTTTTTTTCCTTGGGTGCACAGCTGATTACCAATAAAATAAAGCATAGAAAGCAAATACTATTCTTTATACTGAACCACTTCTTCTGCCAATTCAAAACAGAGAT
>CALJIY010000327.1 GCA_937973945.1 uncultured Saprospiraceae bacterium
TCTCCGAGGAATCAATGTCCGAGGATACGCCACCACGCTCTCATTCCCTTGCTTCCCAACAGACACTACACCAAACAGGAAATTATCAATAACAATATTTTCTAAAACAGCATTAGTTTCCATGCCTACCCACTTACTAAATTGCCATTGTGGAGCCGTTGTATCTCGCCAATATACTTTATAGCCTAATAGATTCGGATCATTTACTGCCTCCCACTGAAGTTTGGTACTAGCTTGAACCGCACCACCAATCATCACAAGAGAAGGAGGGGGAGGAGCCCATGCCATACCCGCCAAACAAATAGCATTCACAGCAGTTAGCTTAGCGGCATATTCAAAATTAACCCCTTCGATCACATCCCCATATTCAATTCCGTTTTCTGTTCTAATATCTTGGTGTTGTCGATTATAATTTTCATGCGTTTCCATAATTCGTACGCCAGGGAACCCTTCATCATTAAAGGGACGATGATGCCCACCTCTGCCAAATCGATCTAATCTATAAATCATTTTTGCTTTTAAGTTGGTCATATAAGAAGACGTCATGCGTTCCACATATCTCGCGACTTGTCTGGAAGGACCATCGACTTCGCCACCATAAAAGCGATTCCAAATTTGCTGTTGTTCTGTTTGTTTAGGTGGGGCAGGTTCGGAAAATACTCGGAAGGTGGTATTATCTACGACCCCGTCAATACCAGAGATATTCCCAATCATATCATTATTGAGTACTGCTACAATGTCCCAATTTTGTTCTTTGGCAGTAGCTGCCAAAAACTTACCACCAAATAGGCCTTGTTCTTCTCCTGATAAACCCACTAGTGCAACACTAGTCGGAAATTCATATTTAGATAAAATCCTTGCGGCTTCTATCACCCCAGCCATACCAGAGGCATTATCATTCGCTCCTGGAGAATCATCGACTCCATTAAGTGGGTCACTAATTCGGCTATCTATATCACCAGACATGATCACATATCGATTGGGATAGACCGTTCCTCGTTTAACAGCAACTACATTGACGATCCAAGTGTCCTCAGGAATTCTTCTTGATTCGCCTCCTTTGACTAAGCCTCTATGGTAAAATACCTCTAAGCATCCGCCACAATTAGCAGAGATTTTGTCCATCTCTTTTTTAATCCATCTTCGTGCGGCCCCAATGCCTCTGGTCTCTGAAAGGGTATCAGACAAGGTATGTCTAGTACCAAAATTGGCTAGTGTTCGAATGTCTCCTTCTATCCGATCGGCGTTTATCGCCTTGATAATGTGAAACATACGGGAATCATGGGTAGCAGGCGTTTGGGCATGCGAAATATTATAGCATAGCCCTATTACCAAGGATAGTAATATAAGTTTGGGTACATGTATCTTCATATTGTTGTATTTTTTGTAAATGTAGTAAAAAAAGAAAAAGAAGTTGGTAAGTTGCATAATGTAAATTATCTTAGAAAATATTAGACCTTCGCTTGTACAAGTTGCCCTTTCACCCATCAGTTACTTACGAATTTAAAGAACAATGAAACGTATACTCCCGCTTTTACTTTTTCTCTTCTGTTTATTTTCTTCAATAGCACAGCCAAACATTCAACTCGTAGAAATAGCTAGCAATTTTGTAAAACCTGTAGATATAGCCCATGCAAGGGATGCCAGACTGTTTATCGTGGAGCAACGAGGCCGTATACAAATCATTAATGAGCAAGGCGAAAGACTGCCTGAGGCCTTTTTAAATATTGAAAATAAGATCGGGAGTAGTGCTGGAGAGCGTGGCTTGTTAGGTTTAACGTTTCATCCTAATTATGCTGATAATGGTTTCTTTTATGTTAATTATACTCGAACGAATGGGGCTACTAGAATTGCTAGGTTCACTACATCCCTAAATAATCCGAATATAGCAGATCCAAATAGTGAAGTCGTTTTATTAACGATAGATCAGCCTTTTGGTAACCATAATGGTGGGGGTATAAAATTTGGGGCAGATGGATATTTATACATTGGTATGGGCGATGGTGGTTCTGGCGGAGACCCGCAAAATAATAGCCAAAATGATAATAGCTTATTAGGGAAGATGCTGCGACTTGATGTGGACAATGGCGAACCTTATGCGATTCCGGAAGACAATCCTTTTGTTAATACGACTACTATTAGAAATGAAATATGGGCAACTGGTTTAAGGAATCCGTGGCGTTTTAGTTTTGATCGAACCACCCAAGATTTATGGATAGCGGATGTTGGACAGAATTCTTGGGAGGAGGTGTCTTTTCAACCCAGCACGAGTGAGGGAGGAGAAAATTATGGTTGGCGATGTAAGGAAGGCTTTGAAAACTTTAGTCCAAATGATTGTGCGACCAATGAATTATTGATCGAACCCATTCATGTATACAGAACAGGAGGTCCAGATGGGGCCTCTATTACAGGAGGCTTCGTGTATCGAGGATCAACAAGCCCTGCATTAGTGGGGCATTATATATATGGAGATTATGTCTCTCAAAAGATTTGGTCTCTTAGTTCCAATGATACTAATGAATGGACGAATCAAGAGCTATTAAATAGTGGAATACGCATTAGCACTTTTGGAGAAGATGAAAGTGGGGAACTATACGTTGCAGGACATAGTCAAGGAAAAATATTTCAAATTATGGGAGATCCAATAAGTGCTGTTAATAATATACCGTCACTAGAATACTTCACTGTAAGTCCTAACCCGTTTCACAATAATCTAAAAATAACTTTATCAAAAAAGAACCAGATTCCAATTCAATTGTCAATATACAATTGGAATGGACAAATAATATATGAGACTAGTATAAAAGGAAGTGGCGAATATCATCATGAAATGGACTTGAAAGGATATGCCAGTGGTGTGTATTATGTAGCGTTATTACAACAAGGCAAACGAGCCGTACAGAAAGTTGTAAAGCAATGAAGTAATAGTTAGATACTTTTTTATCTTTGATACTCTGGCTCTAGCGTAAAAGGTGTCGGACACTTCACTTTAGCTAAAGTTCTATTCAAATTAGACTTACCAAGTTTTCAAAACTTGGTAAGTCTTCGTTAAATAACAAGTGTCCGATTCTTATAGCACCCTTTTTTCAATTAAACCTACTATAAAAAACAAACAATATGACTGACCAAAAATTTGATGTAATCATTTGGGGCGCCACAGGCTTCACAGGCAGATTAGTAGCAGAATATCTATTAGGTAAATATGGATTAGATGGCGATCTAAAGTGGGCGATAGCTGGACGGAACAAGGAAAAGTTAGAATCTATAAGAGAAGAATTGGGCAATACGCATATTCCACTTTGGGTAGCAGATAGTATGAAAATGGGTTCTCTGAATGCGATGGTTCAGCAGACCAAAGTGATTTGCTCGACCGTTGGGCCTTATGCTAAATTTGGGTCGAACCTAGTGGAGGCTTGTATAAAGCATGGCGTAGATTATTGCGACTTGACAGGGGAAGTGCAATGGATTCGTAGAATGGTAGACAAGCATCATGAGGAAGCGAAAGCGAAAGGGGTAAAGATTGTTCATTGCTGTGGCTTTGATTCTATCCCATCTGATATGGGGGTTTACTATTTACAAAAAGAAGCTAAAGCACGAAAGGATGCTTATTGTAATCATATTAAGTTAAGAGTGAAGGCAATGAAAGGAGGTATGAGTGGAGGTACGTATGCAAGTTTAAATAACGTCTTGGCAGAAGCAAAGGTAGATCCAAGTATTTATAAGCAACTTGGCAATCCTTATAGCATTAATCCTGAAGGGGAGCGAAGTGGTCCAGATGTGGGAGATATTACGAAGGTGATGTATGACGATGATCTGGAAAGCTATATCAGTCCATTCGTAATGGCGGGTATCAATACTCGAGTCGTGCGTAGAAGTCATGCCTTATCGGGCTATCCTTATGGAAAAGATTTTCGCTACGACGAGGCGACTCTAGTAGGTGATGGTTTTGGGAAAAAGATGACAGCTAAAATCACGAATGGTATGGTCGGAGCGGTAATGAGTGGCGGCTTTTTGAAAAAAATTGCAGATTTTTATTTACCGAAGCCTGGGGAAGGGCCAAATAAAGAGGAAAGAGAAAATGGCTTTTTTAGTTTACTACTATTAGGCAAGCTGGCGGATAATACGACCTTAAGGGCGAAAGTTAAAGGGGATAGAGATCCGGGCTATGGATCTACTTCTAAGATGCTAGGGGAGAGTGCGGTTTGTTTGGCTAAAGATACTTTGTCTGATGTTAGTGGGGTGTTGACGCCTTCTACGGCTATGGGGGATGCTTTGTTAAAGCGATTGGAGGATAATGCTGGCTTGAGTTTTGAGATGGTTTCAGATGTTAGCTAGATTCAATTCAACACGGAACTACTTCGTAGTCACGCGGATGACACGGATTCTTGTAGGTCGTGAGTGATGTTAACTGTTTGGATGTAATTCCGTGTTGATACTTTTCTAATTAGTCAAACAGAACAAGCTCATTTCTAATATTTTAAAACAAAAAGTATATTTTGTTTGTATTTTTAAAACAATTTATTGATATTTGTGTCAATAGAATAAACAATTAGTTTTAAACCTACTCTGTAATAAAAGCAAATTAAAGTATTAATAGCTGTTCCGCTCGGTCAAAGTCTAGGCGGGATGCCCGACAAAAACAGCGGAGCTTTTGTTTTTGTCTAGGGTTTTTGGTTCTTTTTTGCCAATGCAAAAAGAACAATATTTAATCTTAGAAAATTTTTATTGCAAAGTACTACAAACAAACGTACTATGTATCAGTTAACGCAGATTCAAATACCTTCCAATATGCCCATCAATGCGATGGCATTCTACAACCAAGTGTTCGGTTGGACTTTTCAATTAATAGGCAAAACGACTTTTCTTTCCGTAACGGACCAAGAAGATGCCACTCCTTTTCAAGTAGTACACTTAGATGACGAAGGGGACGGTGACCCTACCATTGGCAGCATAGAGGTTAAAGATGTAGATAGTATCGTAGAAAGAATTGAATTAGAAGGTGGAGAGATTGTGATTCCTAAAACGGCGGTTCCTGGTATCGGATGGTTGGCTTATTTTAAAGGTCCAGATCAGCATATCTTTAGTTTGATGCAACCAGATGCAGCAGCGGCCTAAATTAGGATTTATAGGATTTTAGGATTTTTGAGATTGTTTCTCATCATCACTTTCAAATAATTGAGAGTCAACGTTATGGCAGGTTTGAACCTGCCTTCCAAGGAACGCAGGCAGGCTTGATACTTGAATTTGGACTTTATTTCAAACTTCCACCGTTCGCCAACTCCCTTGCTTAAATAACCAAATACAAATACACATCATCATCGTTTCGCTAATAATGACTGCCCAATAGACACCTGTTGGTCCCCAGTTGATAATGGTGGATAGATAGTACGCAAGTGGAATTTGTACGACCCAAAAGGTGAATATATTCACGACTGTTGGGGTGCGGGTATCTCCTGCGCCACTAAAGGCTTGGTTGATGACCATGGCTACGCCATAGGAGGCATAGCCCATGGCAAAGATTTGTAAACTTTCTACACCAACGGCTACTACATTTGGATCGGTATTAAAAATACGGATCAGCGGTTCTGCGTAGACGTAATAAATAATGGCTACTATTAGTAGTAAAATACCATTGTATAGAGCAGCTAACCAAACAGATTTACTCGCACGATCTGGTTGTTTTGCGCCTAAATTTTGCCCCATCAAAGTGGCGCCTGCATTTGAAATTCCCCATGCAGGTAGTATGGCTAATACGATATATTTGATCGCCAAGCCATATCCATTGACCACATCAGTACCATACCTAGCCACGATATACATCAAGAAGATCCAACTTGCAGAAGAAATAATATGCTGTCCGGCTCCTGTTATTGCAATGTTTGTTAACTTCTTTAAAAGGACCACCTTCGGTCTGAAATAGGCTTTTGTCAATTTAATAATACTACTCCCTCTAAATAATACATAGAGTTGAAAACAGACCGCCAATCCTCTACCTATTGTTGTAGCTACTGCTGCACCCACAACGCCCAACTCCGGAAAAGGCCCCCAGCCAAATATCAAAATTGGATCTAGTGCTAAGTTAATGATGTTAGCGACCCACAAAGAGCGCATAGCCATAGACGCATCGCCTGCACCTCGAAATATCCCATTCAAAATAAACAACAACATGATGACCATATTGAAACCTAAGATGATCTGGGTATATAGTAAGCCTTCTTCAATGACCTCCGGTGTAGCGCCCATGAGCGCTAAAATCTCGCCAGAGAAAAATAGGCCGACTAGTGTTATCATTAAGGAAACGACTAAGGCTATTAGGATAGCTTGCGCAGCAGCCTCCGCTGCTTCTTTTGGTTTCTTTTCTCCAATTCTCCTTGCCACCAACGCTGTCGCTGCAATACTAATACCAATCGCTAAGGAATAGATAATGGAAGCAACAGCCTCGGTGAGTATAACGGTCGCAAATGCTTCATTGCTTACCTGACTGACATAGTAGGCATCTACGATAGAGAATAAACTTTCCCCCAACATTTCGATGATCATTGGAATGGAAAGTAGGATGATGGCTCTGTTGATATCTCCTTTGGTATAGTCCGTCTCAGTTCCTTTTATTGCCTCAATAATCGTTTTGACTATATTCATTTTGTTGGTTATGCTATGAGCTGTTTTGTTTGACGGTACTATAACTGAATAGTGAAAACAAAAGTTCCTTTATAAGTAGACTTGGGATTTGATACCCTGCGATTTGCTGTTTATACATAATAGGACACGGAACTACTTCTTAGTTACGTGGATGCCACGGATCTAAGTAGGTCGTGCGTGCTGCGAGATTTTGTTTGAGCAAGTCAAAGCCGCTCATGATTTACATTGATTCCCGTTGGTTTCTTCCTAGCTAGGTGCGATTCAACACGGAACTACTTCGTAGTTACACGGATGCCACGGATCTAAGTAGGTCGTGCGTGACGGGAGTTTTTTTTTGAAAAAGTCAAAATCGCTCACGACCTACAAAAATCCGTGTCATCCGCGTGGTTACGAAGTAACTCCGTGTTGAATCAAGCCTAATTGCATCTAATAAGAAAAAATCAAAGTCGCTCACGACCTATAAAATCCGTGGTATTCGTGTAGCTACAAA
>CALJIY010000328.1 GCA_937973945.1 uncultured Saprospiraceae bacterium
GCCGGCCAAAGACCTTGACACTTACTCGTCCGCATAAGAATTCTTTTGTATTTGCACACAGGAGATTGTCCATTATCGATTTGTCTTCGGTGGCTAATCAACCGATGGCAGATGAAAAAGAAGAAGTATGGATTGTTTTCAATGGAGAGATTTACAATCATGCGGAAATCAGATCGGAATTAGAAAAGAAAGGCTATCAATTTAATACCAGTCATTCTGATACGGAAATGATTTTGAATGCCTATAAAGAGTGGGGGATTAAAGCAATCGACCAATTTCGAGGCATGTTTGCTTTTGCGCTATGGGATGCTAGAACGGATGACTTTTATTTAGTGCGAGATCGAATTGGTATCAAGCCTTTATACTACACGCAACAAAATGGACAGTTCTATTTTGCCAGTGAAATTAAAGCAATTTTAAAAGATCCCACCATAAAGCGAAGACCTAACTTTCCTGGAATCTATGATTATTTTACCTTCCTGACCGTTCCTGCACCAGATACCTTTTATGAGGGAATCCATAAGATTCCAGCAGGACACTACATTCATATTAAAAATAGAAAAGTAAGCAAAACGATTGAGTACTGGGATGTCTATGATAATGTAGAAATGCAATATGATAAATCGGAGGAAGAGATTAAAGAACGTTTGTTAGAGGAATTAAAAACTGCGGTAAAATATAGAACAATTGGAGATGTGCCGGTGGGCGTGTTTTTATCAGGAGGGGTGGATTCTAGCGTCAATGCTTCCTTGTTTAATCAAGTAGAAGACAAACAAATAAAAACATTTTCTATTGGCTATGAAAATGCAGATAGCTACAGACATACAAATGAATTTAAGTATGCTCGACAAATTGCCAATGATATTAAGAGCGACCATTTTGAACTGGAATTAACCCAACAAAATTTATTAGATTTTCTTCCTGACTTAGTACATTACCAAGATGAACCTATAGCTGACCCTGTTTGTTTGCCCGTATATTTCGTTTCGAAATTAGCGAGAGATAATGGCGTGACCGTATGTCAAGTAGGAGAGGGGGCAGATGAATTATTTTGGGGCTATAAATACTGGAAGGATATGTTATCCTTGCAACAAATGAACTCACTACCTGTTCCGAATATGCTCAAAAAAGCGGGTTTGAAAGGAATGGATATGGCAGGCTTTGGGAAAACATTTCCTTATGAGTTATTAAGAAGGGCAGCTCATAAAGAACCCATTTTTTGGTCAGGTATAACGGCCTTTGGAGAGCAAGAAAAAGAAGGTTTATTAAATGGGGCATTTAAAAAGAATCTTCAAGGATATCGAACACAGGAAACCATACAAAGATATTACAAACAATATCAAGAACGGGCAAAGGAGGATTCGTTTATAAATTGGATGGCTTATATTAATTTCAAAATTCGGCTACCAGAGTTGTTATTGATGCGAGTGGATAAAATGGCGATGGCAGTATCTTTAGAAGCGCGTGTCCCATTTCTGGATCATCATTTTGTAGAATACGCTATGGGCATTCCGGCAGCATTAAAGACGACGAATAAAGAAAGTAAATACATTCTAAAAAAATCTGTAGAAGGTTTGCTACCACAAGATATTATTTATAGAAAAAAGCAAGGTTTTAGTGTGCCGATTTATGAATGGTTTATGGATGACTTAGGAAAGGTAGCTAGAGAGAAAATTGATGCATTCAATAAAGATATGGGACTTTTTGAACCAAAAGAATTAAAAAGACTCTATGATAAAAAGCATGGCAATAAGGTTTGGTATCTATTGAATTTTGTCCTTTGGTGGGAGGCGAATTTACAGTAAAGCTGATTAAATACTCACTCAATACAGCTTAATTGTCAGAAATAAGATACGTAGGATTTTAAGATTCGTAGACTTTTGCACAGTGGCATCATCAAACATCCTATTAATCTTTAAATCTTACAAACCCTAATCCAGACAGTGGGGGATGTTTTGAGAACTTACTTATCAAATTCAATCGTCAAGAACCATCCAACTTTATTATAGCCAAAAAGGAGGGCACAAAATCTAGCCACACTTTGATAGAAGGCACCAAACCGACCCATCTTATCATAATAAGTTAAAACAGGCGCAATTTTTAAATTTTTAACAGCATAGGGTTTAAGCATTGTACGGACTTCTTTTTCCGTATAAGCTTTAGTCCCTTTACTTTCCATATGATGGTATAAAACATCAGCTCTTGATCGAAAAGGTTTTCCTTTCAAAAGCGCATGTTTAATCCAAAAGAAATAGGCCAATAGAGATTTACGATGGTAGAGCATTAATTTGACTCGACCGCCAGGTCGACAAATCCGAATAATTTCTGCTAAGGCTTTCTCTGTATCTGGGGTATGATGGATAACTCCCCAACTATATACCACATCAAAAAAATTATCGGGGTGTGGAATATTTTCACAATCTGCTACTCTTAGATCTTGAGCGGATAAATTTTCTATCTGTAGCCTATTTTTAGCATGTTCTAATGCCTCTTCTGTCAAGTCAATACCATAAGCTTCACAACCAGAGCGCACCCAGTTTAGGAAGTCTGAGCCAGCCCCCACACCTATTTCTAAAACTTTTTTTCCTCTATATCTGGAGAATTGGGCAAAAGAGAATATTTCTGGTTCTACTGCATAACGATGATCTTCTATTTCTTTATAATAGGTAGCAGTGAATTTTTCTTTATCAGAGGCAAAGGTGCCGCAAGATGCCTCATTCCAATAATCGTGAACTACCTCTTTTAATTCTGAATTCATGTTATATATTTAGTTATTTGAAACGCAAATTTTGTTCCACTACCATAATAGCTTACGTTAGTAGCAATTTATGGTTACTTAGTACTTATTAGACAAAATTCAAAAATATATTCTAAAGCATAAAATGCCACCTGCAACAACAATCTCCAAGGGAGAATTAATCAATAATATATTCTCAAAGGTAAGGATTCCTAAGCAAAAAAAACTAGTCGTTACTTGCGATGAGATTGCTTGCATCCCGCAGCGAGAGGTCATAGAATTGTATCTATATCTATGTGGGGTAAAAGAATGGAAATGGCAAGATACGGAAGGTAGAATAGGTCATTCTAATTCTTTTTTAAAGAATCTAATATTGCTGACACAATCTTTTATAGCCTGGCCATTTCAAGTATTTAAGCAGCAATGGATCGCCAATAAATTATTAAGAAAAGACTATAAACCATCAAGATTACAGAAGGCTCCTAGTAAAGTAGTTTATATTAGATCAGATCATTGGTTTAATTTGAAAAGTGGTGGATCTGTAGGGCATGTCAGTGGGGTCGTCAATGCCTTACAAGAATTAAACTATGACTTACAAGTAGTGGCCACTAGTCCTCAAGTAGAGATCAACGAAAATACAGCAGTAGAAGTACTTTTGCCAAAATATAACCATTTAAGGAATATTCCTGAATTATCAGATTTGGCATACAATCAACAATTGTATCCTTATCTAGCGGAAGCTATAAAAAAAGATAGGCCTGATTTTATTTATCAGCGCTATAGTTTGGGCAATTATACGGGTATTTTATTAAAACAAGAATTTGATATTCCATTAGTTTGTGAATATAATGGATCGCTTATATGGGTGGCTAGTAAGTGGGGCGGTGGACGATTGATTCATAAAAGGGTATTAAGCAAGATTGAGCGTTTGAATTTGTTACATGCAGATTTAATCGTAGTCGTAAGTGAGGTCTTAAAACAAGAACTAGTCCGAGATGGAATTGATAGCAATAAGGTACTAGTAAATCCAAATGGCGTAGATCCCAAGAAATATAATTCTTCCATTTCTGGACGATCGGTCAGCGTAAAATATCAATTAGAAAACAAAATCACTTTAGGTTTTATAGGCACTTTTGCACAATGGCATGGTGTAGTGGAAATGGCAAAAGCTATAGTCTTATTTTTTGATACGTATCCAGAACATATAAAGGATGTACGATTCTTATTAATAGGGGATGGTAAACTATTACCAGAAGTGAAATCAATCATATCAAATTCTCCTTATGAAGAAACCGTAATTTTTACGGGTAGAATTCCGCAAGAAGAAAGCGCCACTCATTTAGCCGCCTGTGATATGTTCTTATCACCGCATATCCCCAACCCTGATGGAACTCCTTTCTTTGGTAGTCCAACTAAATTGTTTGAATATATGGCAATGGAAAAACCTATTATTGCGAGTGACTTAGATCAAATCGGAGATTTGTTAAGCCATTTAGATACCGCATATATGGTGGAGCCAGCTAATATTCAAGCACTTGCAAATGGAATATACGACTTGATTAACCAAGACGAACTTAGAGCAAAATTAGCCAAGAATGCTAAAGAATTGGTATTGTCAGAATATACATGGATAAAGCATGTAGAAAAAATAATTCAAGCCTTAAAATGATTCTAGAAGACATAAAATACCTTAGTAAATTTCCACCAAAAATAATTGTAAAAAGAATTATCAATAAGGGATTTAAGGTATTGAAAGACCGTCAGATTAAGCGGAAAGTAAGTGAGACAGAGATTAGGGGAAAACAAAAATGGACCATTCCGTTTTCTTATCTTAATATTCAAGATATTGATTTAAGTGGCTTAGATATTGATACGGCTACCTATTTGGTAGATCAATATGTTGCCCACCGCTTTAATTTATTAGGGAGTGGTTGGGTCAGAACAGATTATTCTGCAGTAGCACCTGGACTAGAAGATATCCAGTTTTACAATAATTTAGACCTTACGGTTTTTGATAGTAATGGAGATTGGTTAGCTCAGGTTGTCAAACCAATACATCTAGATACTTCTAAGAAGTACTGGCAAATAGTTGCAAAAACCAATTCCAATTATCAAGCAGTAGATTGGCAGAAAGATTTCAAAAGTGGATTTCGTTGGGATGCCAAGCAATGGTATAAAGTACAATATTCCTTGATGAATAACCAAGAAGGAATAGATTTGAAAGTGCCATGGGAATTAACTCGTTTTCAACATTTGCCTCAAATGGCCGTATTCGCAAAATTGCTCCCAGAAAGAAGAACGGAATTAATCAAAGAATTCAAGTGCCAAACGCTCGATTTTTTTGCAACGAATCCAACTAGTATGGGCGTTAATTTCAAGTGTGCAATGGATGTAGGTATTCGATCAGCTAATCTTTGTTTAGCCTATGATTTATTTGTGCAACTAGACGAAGAGAAGGAATGGATCGATTCAGAATTTGAAGCTATTTTTTCGGAAAATTTATATTTACATGGACGACATATTTTAGAAGATCTAGAATATAACGAAGGCGTTACCAGTAATCATTATTTAGGCAATATTGCAGGTCTACTATATATAGGAGCCTATCTTCCAATCGAAAAAGAAATTGACCAATGGCTAGCCTTTAGTATTCAAGAGTTTATACATTCGTTAGAAGGACAATATTTCGAAGATGGTGGAAATTTTGAAGCCTCCACGGCCTATCATCGACTATCTAGTGAAATGATGATTTTTTCTACTGCCTTAGCAATGGGCTTGGGGGTAGAAAAACGGAATGCAATAAACAATTATTCCACTTCATCTTGGAAGGAAAAAGCGCCTTTACTGACTATAGCAAATCAGCAGTTCGATACCTCCACAAAGGAATTATTTCCTAAAAAGTATCTTGAAAAATTATATAAA
>CALJIY010000329.1 GCA_937973945.1 uncultured Saprospiraceae bacterium
TTTTTATCCTTATTGCCTTGCGCAAAAGCGAAAGAAAAGGTGATCAAAAGTAAACAAATAATTCCAGCTATTTTTTTGCGTATCATGATATAATTTTTTTCGTAGAAAAAATAAAATCTCAGTATCTTAATACTCTGTAAACTAAATATTTTAAAATTTGACGTTGACTCTTCTTTTTCCATTGCTGAAAAAGAAGCAAAAAAGCTAGTCCAAAAAAAACTCGCTCCGCTCAAACAGTTTTTGGACGGGCCAACCCGCCCAGATGTTGACCATGCGGGACTTTCAGAATACGTTCCGCTGGGTCAACATCTGGGCGGGAGGCCCGACAAAAATACCGGAGGGATTATTTTTGTCTAGGGTTTTTGGTTCTTTTTTGCCGATGCAAAAAGAACAATATATAATTTTAGAAAACTTAGTTTACAAAGTAATAAAGATTAGTTTTCTTTATAATACCTAATCGGCATACACTACACACTACACAACACTATAGCAAAGCTATCATACTATAAAATTACACAATCTAGTAAAATTACTATGAGACTACACTCTTCCCTTGCGTTAGTTATTATAAGTTTTATATGTTTAGGAAGCCTATCTGTATATGGGCAAAATAATTCTATTAGCATGTCGCTTGGTACTGCAACTGTAAGTTGTGGAGATCAAGTATGTATAAACGTTACCACTCAAGATTTTGATAATGTTTTAACCTTCCAATATATCATAGGCTGGGATGCACCGCTCTTAGGAATAGGAACAGTTGATCAATTTGGTATTTCCGATTTAGGGCCAAGTAACTTCAATACTACTGAACCAGGTATGGTAAGAGTTGGTTGGGATGATAGTAGCTTGAGTGGAGTCAGTTTACCGGATAATAGTGTCTTATTCCAGTTGTGTTTTGATACCCCTAATAATTTATCAGGAACAAGTGCTATTCAATTTGTGGAAGCCCCTGTGACTATAGAAATTATAGATATTGGAGGAAACGAATTGACGCCAAATTTCCAGGACGGTTCCATTACCGTGAATTGTGTCAATGGACCTGATAATCCAGCCCCACCGCCACCACCAACTGCTCCAGCTAATTTGGGATTGTCTGTTAGCAATGTTACAGGGAACTGTGGCGAACAGAGCTGTGTAGAGGTTAGTGCTACTGGTTTCACAAATGTATTTTCCTTTCAACATTCTTTAAACTGGGACTTGGCTAAATTGGGAACGGGGCAAGTAAGTTCCTTTGGTTTAATAGATTTAGATGCCACTAATTTTAACTTAACGATCCCCGGCCAACTCAGAGTAGCTTGGGATGATTCTTCCTTAAGTGGATTGAATCTGCAAGATAATTTTGTTTTATACCAAGTTTGTTTTGATGTGCCAGCTACAGCTAGTGGCCTTAGTCCTGTAGCGATAAGTGATGTGCCTTTAAAAATAGAAGTGACAGATTTAGAAGGGAATGCTTTTACGCCTAGCTTACAAAATGGATCTATAAATATTACTTGTAATGATAGTACGGATAATAACGATACCAATAACCCAAATACCAATGTCCCTACTACGCCACTGGAAATTAGTGCAACTTCTTCTACCGTAAATTGTGGGGAGCAAACCTGCGTAGATGTAAGCGCCAATGGCTTTACAGATGTATTAGCATTTCAATATTCGATAAATTGGGATGCCGTATTATTAGGTACGGCTACCGTACAAAATTTTGGTTTAGCAGGATTAACGGCTAGTAATTTCAATACGACTTTCGCAGGTCAGACCCGAATTGGTTGGGACGATGCCTCCTTAGCGGGGATTACAGTTCCAGACGGTCAAGTCTTATTTCAATTATGTTTTACTAGTTCAATAGGAGCGACTCGTACTTCTGCAATTTCTTTTTCAGATAATCCTACGCCTATTGAAATTATTGATAAAGATGGAAATCCTTTAAATCCAACTTTTACTGATGGCAGTGTAGCTGTAATATGTGATGGCACAGACCCAAGCCCAACGGAACCTACAGATCCTACAGATGTCAATAGTGCTTTGACCATGCGGGTCTCTGATGTAACAGGTGCTTGTGGACAGCAAGTATGTGTAGACATTAGTACTTCAGGTTTTACCAATGTTTTAGCTTTTCAACATTCCTTGATTTGGGATGCGAGCGATTTTGGAACGGCTCGTATTAATCAATTTGGCTTATCAGATTTAAGTGCGGCTAATTTTAATAATACAACCCCTGGGATGCTAAGAGTAGGCTGGGATGATAGTAGCTTACAAGGGATTAGTCTAGCGGATGATCATGTTTTGTATCAAGTCTGTTTTGATGCATCGGCTACTACAAATGGAACACGCCCTATCCAATTCTCCAACACACCAGTACCAATAGAGATTATAGATTTAGCGGGCAATCCGATTATACCCACCTTGCAAAATGGAACAGCCACGATTACTTGTGGATCTACAGGCGGAGAAACAGAAGTAGAAGAACCGGTAACACCAACAAATCCACCTTCAAGCAACACACCATTGAGTATGCGTATTTCCAATGCAGCAGGAAGTTGTGGAGAACAAGTATGTGTAGATATAAGTACAGCTGGATTTACCGATATATTAGCCTTTCAACATTCTTTAAATTGGGATGGTACCCAATTAACTAATGCAAGAATTAGCCAAGTAGGTTTATCTGATTTGGGTACGCCGAATTTTAATACTACTACCGCAGGACAATTACGAGTAGGTTGGGATGATAGTAGCTTACAAGGGATTAGTCTCGTAGATGATCATGTATTGTATCAAATTTGTTTTGATGCATCGCCAACAGCGGATGGCAGTTTCCCAATCCAATTTTCGAATACACCTATTTCGATTGAGGTCATTAATAATAACAATACGGCCGTGATCCCTACTTTACAGGATGGGATCGCTGAGATCAACTGTACGACAAATAGCGGCGGAAATAATGAAGGTACTGTACCCACTACACCACTCAGTATGCGTATCTCTAATGCAACAGGACGTTGTGGGGAGCAAGTATGTGTAGATGTAAGTACAGCTGGGTTTACCGATATGGTAGCTTTTCAACACTCTTTGAATTGGGATGGTACCCAGTTGACGAATGCAAGAATTAGCCAAGTAGGTTTATCTGATTTGGGTACGCCGAATTTTAATACTACTACCGCAGGACAATTACGAGTAGGTTGGGATGATAGTACTTTACAAGGGATTAGTCTAGTAGACGACCATGTATTGTATCAAATTTGTTTTGATGCATCCACAACGGCAAATGGCACTTTCCCTGTCCAATTTTCGAATACGCCTATATCCGTTGAGGTAATCAATAATAACAATACGGCAGTAATACCTACTTTAGAAGATGGTGCGCTTAGTATTACCTGTGGTACCGTAGGTACACCTACGACTAATCCTACACCTGCTGGTCCACTTAGTTTTGAGGTGGGCGGAGCTAATAGTACTTGTGGCGATCAAGTTTGTTTAGATGTAAGAGCAACGGGCTTTGAAGATATATTGACTTTTCAATACACGATGAAATGGGATCCTACTATACTCGGAAATGCGAGGGTAGGACAATATGGAATTCCAGATTTGGAGGCTAGTAATTTTAATAATAACACAGCAGGTATTCTTCGAATAGGCTGGGATGATACTTTCATTAGTGGCGTAACGCTGCCAGATAATGCGGTGCTATTTCAAGTTTGTTTTGATGCCTTAGCTGTTAATGCAAGTACAAATGTGGAGTTTGTTGGTGTCCCAACTTCAATAGAAGTTATAAATAACCGTGGTCAAGAACTCACGCCTAGCTTTAGCAATAGTTTGGTCTCTGTTACTTGTGCTAATACTGGAGGAGAAACAACTCCAGAAGATCCTACAGGTACGAATGAGGCCGTGCATTTTGTGCTAGCAGATGTAGCGGCTACTTGTAACGGGGAAGTCTGTTTGGATGTACGGGTCCAAAATTTTGAAGATATATTATCTTTTCAATATACAATTGCTTGGGACCAATCAGCATTAGGTAGTGCTTCTATTAGACAATTTAATTTATCTCATCTAGATGAAAATAGCTTTAACACTGCTACGCCAGGCTTGTTAAGAGTAGGGTGGGTAGACAATTTTTTAACGGGATTAACACTAGCAGATAATGCCGTGATCTACCAAATATGTTTTAACGACATTGGAGATAAAACGGATAGGATAGACTTGCGGTTTGAGAATTCTCCTACCTCTATTGAAATAACAAATAAAAATGGGGCAGAGCTTACACCAAGTTTAACAAATGGAAGTGTGTCTATTGATTGTACTGCGACGTTTGCAGATGCTGACGGAGATGGCTTTACTGCTGACGTAGATTGTGATGATAATAATGCAGCGATTAATCCTGGCGCAACAGAATTTCCAAATAATGGGGTAGATGAAGACTGTGATGGTATCGCTCAAGCTTTTGATGAAGATAACGATGGTTTTAATTCTAGTATCGATTGTGATGACAACAATCCAAACATAAATGGAAGAGCAGTGGAGATACCAAATAATGGGATAGATGAAGATTGTGATGGGGTAGACTTGGTAACGATTGTATTAACGGATAATGATAACGATGGCTTTCAAAGTGATGTAGACTGCGACGATAATAATGCCGCAATTAATCCTGGTGCAACAGAGATAGC
>CALJIY010000330.1 GCA_937973945.1 uncultured Saprospiraceae bacterium
CTATGGTATAAAGTAGCTGCGACAATAGTTGGGTCAATATCAGGAACATTTAATATTTGTCGAATATGAACCTCTTGGAGATGGCTGACTTTTCCTAATGCAGTCCAATCTTCTTCCGTGAACTTAGGTAAAGTTGGTGTAGGGAATTTGTTCATAAAGACCTTAACGTATTCATGTAAAGCTACGTTATAATATTGGTTTGGTTTAATAGTTCCATGCATGACTTCTTGTGCAGAAAAGAGTAGTACCCCATCCTCTTCAAATACTTCAGAAGCATGAAAATGGTCAGGATATTGAGGGGAGGGGAAGGCAGTAGGGTAGACGACTACATTTTCAAATTTTTCAAATAATAAATCTACTTGTTGGAAATTAAGTTGCACCGCATTAGCCGCAATTGCATACTTCACATCTTCTGGAATAGTATCCCATCCTTTCGGGATAAAATTTACCCCCATTACAAACATGGCTAATTTTTGCCTAAAGGTAGTTTGATCTTCTGGCGTCAGTTTATTGTAAAATGGATTTGTTTTCTCTAACATTTTGCGAACTGGCTTATCCACATCAGGTGGATATCGTTCATACCACCACCAATCTATTTGGGGAGCAAAAATGTAAATTAATGCTAACATCAAAAAGAATGGTAAGATGTAAAAAACATAGGAGTCATCTATCTTCCATGAATAATATCCTGAAACAGCTACAATCAATAGAAATGGGATCGCTAATATTTTAGATGGCATATATTATTTAATCGTTAGAAAAAAAACTAAGTGGTTGGCCTAATATTGTCATACATGATGCCTTGTTGCGTACTAAGTGCGGCAGTTGCTCTTCGTTCGGCTACGCTTCTTTTATAATTAAACCACCGTTCGCCAAAAGTGACTCTTAAAGCTTCGTCAAGATGAGTTAAGATACCAATCTGGAATAAGCCTTTTAGAACGGTACTTGTTTTGGGACTAATAGATCTCATAGAAAAACCGATACCAGCAGATTGATATTCGATATGATGCCACCAACCCGAAGGCATAAAGATAGTATCGCCTGCTTCAATGACACAATCATATCCAATGACCTTATCTAGTGCAGGATATTTTTTATAATCAGGATTATTAATATCAATAGAAGTATGCGTACCAAAAGGATATCGGTACAACATTTCTGAATACTTTGGATCAAAAAGAACGACTCTTTTTTTACCAGCTAATTCGGTTAAATACACGTTGCTATTATCCATATCCCGGTGTATCCTAGTAACAGCCCCCTCTCCACCAAAAAAAGCTAAGGGCAATCTTTTTAAAACACGGTCCGCTACATCTGGAAATTTAAAGTCTTTAAATAATTCTTTCTTATGCTTAAATATATTGAATAAAAATAATCTTCTGCTCGTTGGACCTGCTTGAACCAAATCAAGATATTCTCCAAATTTCATACTATCGGGTGCCCCCTTATAAGAGCGATCGTCTTTTCGTTTCTTGCCTTCAAGATCATAAATGCCAACTTCGAGATGACCTAATTCTTCTTTGAAATAATCAAAATTCCATTTGTGATAAAGCGGGGCCTCTTTTCCAAAGAAGTGTTTAATGATGACCGGTTTTTGCGGTATCATATATTTCTCTTGAAACGTTTGACGTGAAACTCCTTCGATTCGGTCCACGCCATCAGTAATTAACTGTAATGGCATAGCTGATAAGTTTTAGTGACGGAATGAAATTGAAATGTTATGCATTCTTTACCTCCAAATAAGTTTATCTAGAATTGATGACTTAAACATAAGGTTTTTTTCTAAGTCGAAGAATAATTTTTGTGCATATCTTCTATACACTAGACTATTCAAATCTA
Source organism: uncultured Saprospiraceae bacterium (assembly GCA_937973945.1). GTDB lineage: Bacteria > Bacteroidota > Bacteroidia > Chitinophagales > Saprospiraceae > JAFMDF01. Next base: position 1,840 of record CALJIY010000330.1, read on the forward strand.
TCTCTACCCCTACAGCACATCCTTTAGTACTTTCCAAATTGTTTCTGTAATAATCATATTTCCTTTTGCCGTAGGGTGAATTCCATCAGCTTGATTTAATTCCGGAATACCACCTACATTCTCTAATAAAAAAGGAATTAGGTACGTATCGTTCGTTTTTGCAAGCTTGGGATACATTGCTCTAAATTTGGAGGTGAATTCTTCGCCCATATTTGGAGGGGCCTCCATACCTGCTAGAACAATTTTAGTAGATGGATTTTTTTCCTTGACTTTGCTAATGATAGATTGTAAGTTTTTAAAAGAATTATCAGGAGCAATACCTCTTAATCCGTCATTTCCACCCAATTCTAATACAAAAACATCTATAGGTTGTTTTAAGATCCAATCTATACGACTAGCTCCCCCCGCAGTCGTCTCTCCACTCAAACCTGCATTGATGACTTCATAATCTAACAATAGAGAATCGACCCGTTTTTGTATTAAACTAGTAAAGCTTTGATCTGGATCTAAACCATAACCAGCCGTTAAACTATTGCCAAAAAATACTAATCTTTTTTTCTTCTCTTCTTTTTTCTTTACTTCTTTAATAGGACTAGGGATATTGGTTTGTTCTTTACTACTATCTGCGGGACTAGTCTCCTTCGGTGCATCTCCACAATTGGCTAGTAACAACATGGATAGTATCAATAATACAAAGTGGTTTTTCATAAATCGTTGATAAGTAAGGGTACTGAATTTTAAATGCTTTAGCTCTATTTAAGTATAGAAGGAACTAAGTTAACCGTAAAAAAGTCACAAAAAGAACGACTTGAAAGTTTTTTTATTTTTTTATTAAACACCTTATAGATAGTAATCGTTTAGTTGCTATACAATTATGAATCATATATTTTTTTAATAAAATAATAGTAAGTGTTATTTACTTGACTTTAACTCTGTTTGCCTTTAAATTTGTAGCATACATTAAGCATAAAAGTAAAAAATAGAACAAAACTCTCTCCCTTTTTCCTCTTTTCAATAAAATGTGACATTTTAAATTCCCTCATTTTCCCCCAATTCTTTCCTCCATACAATATTCAAACCCTATACCTCCCTTTTAATTTACCGTTTAAGAAAGAGAAATAGATTACGCTACTTGCATATATAGATTCAAAATTTCGATTTGCGTGACTCTTTTTGAAACTCCCCTTCCTCTTAAATATTAAAATTCCCCTTCCTCGTATTTTTTAATAATAAGGACTCCTCCTTCAGGTTCTTAAAAAATCAATTTTCAATTACTATGAAGTATTCTTTACAAGCTAAAAATTCTTTATGCTTGACTCATCCAACACTCCCTTCTTACAGGTTTGGTATTTTCAACGTATCATTCCTATTCCTACTAGCACTTTCTTTTTTAGTGCCAGCTAATATGACTGCCGCTCCTTTCGATGGAGCTATTACTACTGCTACGACTACGAATAAAAAATTAGTAATTAAGAATAATGGTAACTGTACAGTAAGAGTGTATCATTGGTTAGCGACAGGAGATATATTTAAAAAAGAATTAAAGGCAGGTAGCTCTTGGTCGGTATATACAGATAGAGGGCAAATGTGGAGAGTAATTAATACTAATCCAGATTGGAAAAATTTAAAATATGATGAACACTATACGGTAGGAAGAGATAGTTGGCAGAAATGGACTATAAACCCAACTTATTGTACAAGTGCAACGTCAAACTGTAATGCAGAATTGGAACACTTTAGTGCGGTAGGAGAAACAGGTTGTAATAAAAATGACGGAAAGATCATTACAGATCCTTATATTGATAGGGGTTTAAAATTGCCTTATTATGTGGAATATTCTTATAATGGCAATACGAAAAAGCATGGACCTTATCACTATAATCAAGATAACTACATCAAAGGCTTAGCGCCTGGGACGTATAAGAATTTAACAGTGATTGATGGAAATAATTGCAGAAAGAACCATGGTGATGTTACAGTGGAGAAAGCGCATTGTCAAACAACGCAACCTACATGTAATGCAGAATTAGAACATTTTAGTGCAGTAGCGGAAACAGGTTGCGATAAAAACGACGGGAAGATTATTACAGACCCGTATATTGATAGAGGCTTGAAATTGCCTTACTATGTTGAATATTCTTTTAATGGATCTACCAAGAAACATGGCCCTTACCATGAAAATAAAGATAATTATATTACGGGCTTAGCATCAGGTGTGTATAAAAATCTAACAGTGATTGATGGAAATGATTGTAGAAAGAATCATGGTGATGTTACAGTTAAAAAAGCAACTTGCCCTGTAGTACAGCCTCCAGTAGTGCAACCTCCGGTAGAGCCTACTTGTAATTTAAAAGTTGATGCAGGGGGAGATCAAAAAATATGTGCTGGTAATAGTGTTGATTTGGTAGCAGCAGTAAGTGGTGCTTCTTCTTGCACTGTTACAACAGGTACAGGTACATTGTCTGGAAGTAAGGTGATTGCAAATTGGGATATGAATAACTGTAAGTCTTTTAGTGGCGATAATTCTAACTTTGATTTTTCTGAATTAAAGGCAGTGAAAAATTCACTTTCTTGTGCAGGTGTTTCTACGAAAGGGTTATATGTTACAGGGAATAATGCAAAGCACTCTTGTACAGATGATGCATCTACAGGAGAAGCAGGTGATGCAGTATGTGTAGGTATGCCGAATATTGGGTCTTTCCAAAATGATCATCCACAGGCAGTTCGTTTTGATGTAACGATTGATCCATCTGCAGGTATCTCAGGGATTACTAAATTACAATTTTCAGAATTAGCTCCAAAGAAATACGTTTGGTCAGCAGCTGGTTATCATGCTACAACTGGATATAATAATTACCCAACTAAGTATGGTATTAGAGTACTAAAAAATGGACAAGAAATTTATAAGAAAATAGATGTTTCTACCAATCAGTCATGGAGTGTTGAAAAATTTGATTTTAGCAATGAAGCAGCATTTATAACTTCTTCAAAGGCAGTTTATACTTTTGAATTATTAGCTTATCACTTAGTTGGAAATGGAGCAAAAGTTTCTGCATGGGATTTAGATGATATTAAAGTATATGGAGCTTGTGGTACTACAACTACTACAACTAATACTGCTACTACTTATAAGTGGTCTAATGGAAGTACGGATGCTTCTATTCAAGTTACAGAGGCAGGTACTTATAAAGTAACTACTACTGACTGTAATGGCTGTACAACAACGGATGAAGTAGTTGTTACAGTTGATAATAGTGCAATAACAGTAAGTGCAAATGGTACAATTGATTGTGCTAATACAAATGTAACCTTGAACGCATCGGGTGCTACTTTAGCAACATACAAATGGTCGGGTCCAAACGGGTTTAGCGCTGGAGAAGCTGCACCGTCTGTATCTGCTGCAGGTACTTATACATTAGTCGCTACTACTACAGATGGATGTGAAGTAGAAGCAAGTGTACAAGTAGAAGGCGATGATAGTGTACCTAGTGCAACAGTTTTATCAGGCGGCCCATTTGAGTTTTGTGTAGGTGATGGAGAAGCAGATAATATAACAGCAGGTGCTATTACCTTATTAGGTAATGAAGGAAGTATTTCACAGTGGGTCGTTACAGATGGAGAAGGCATAACGATATTAGGTTTACCAGAGATGCCATCAGCAGTAGATTTTGATGGTGCAGGTGAAGGGACTTGTTTGATTTGGAATTTGAGTCATGATGGATCGTTAAGAGGCGCAGCAGCAGGTGCACTAGTGGCAGACTTGACAGGTTGCTATAGTTTATCAAATTCGATAATTGTTAATAGAGTAGAATGTGAAGCACCAGTTATTCCAGAACCAACTTGCGAAGTAGTAGGTGGCAATTTATCAGGCGGTCCATTTGAGTTTTGTGTAGGCGATGGAGCGGCAGATAATATAACAGCAGGTGCTATTACCTTATCAGGTAATGAAGGAAGTATTTCACAATGGGTCGTTACAGATGGAGAAGGCATAACGATATTAGGTTTACCAGAGATGCCATCAGCAGTAGATTTTGATGGTGCAGGTGAAGGGACTTGCTTGATTTGGAATTTGAGTCATGATGGATCACTAGGAGGTGCAGCAGCAGGTGCACTAGTGGCGGATTTAACAGGTTGCTATAGTTTATCTAATTCGATAATTGTTAATAGAGTAGAATGTGAAGAACCTGTACTTCCAGCAGTTACAATTAATGATATTACAGTAAATGAAGAGGATGGAGTTGCAGAATTAATGATCTGTATTGATCAAGCAACAAATGAATTGGTAACAGTAAGATATGTATCCTCCAATGAATCAGCAGTAGACGGAGAAGATTACCAAGCGCAAAACGGAGTAGCAGTAATTGAGGCAGGCGAGCTATGTGCAAAAGTAAGTTTTCCAATTCTTGATGATGAGTTAGAAGAAGCTACAGAAAAATTTGTCGTGACTTTAAGTGCACCATCTAATGCAACGATATCAGATGACGAAGGGATGGTAACAATCTTAGACACAGATGAGCCAGCAGTTATTCCAGCATTAACAATCAATGATATTGTAGTAAATGAAGAAGATGGCCTTGCAGAATTAATGATCTGTATCGAAGCGGCGGCAGAGGAATTAGTAACTGTGAGATATGTATCTTCAAATGAATCAGCGATAGAAGGAGAAGATTACCAAGCACAAGATGGAGTAGCAGTAATTGAGGCAGGCGAGCTATGTGCAAAAGTAAGTTTCCCAATTCTTGACGATGAAGTAGAAGAAGCTACAGAAAAATTTGTCGTGACTTTAAGTGCACCATCTAATGCGACGATATCAGATGACGAAGGGATGGTGACAATCTTGGATGTAGATGAACCAGTAAAAGCTACATTATCTATCAATGATGTTATAGTAAATGAAGAAGACGGGATAGCTACTTTGGAAATTTGCTTAGATAATATCGCTACTGAATTTGTATATGTAAGATATGCTACAGCAGATGATTCTGCTAAGCAAGGTATGGACTATAGAAAACAATCAAACTATGCTTTTATCCCTGAAGGCGAGCAATGTGCAGAAGTTATCTTCAATATTTTAGATGATAATAAAGAAGAAGCGGACGAAGTATTTAAGGTAGTGTTATCTTCTCCTTTTAATGCAGAGCTATTAGATGCAGAAGGAATAGTGACTATTTTAGACACAGACATACCTTCATGCGATACGAAAGGAGGAAGTATTACAGGTGGTCCATTTGAATTCTGTGTAGGAGATGGTAAAGCAGATAATATAGCTACAGGTGTTATTAGAGTAAGTGGCAACGCTGGTGCTTACACACAGTGGGTAGTAACAGATGCTTTGGCAACAACAATTTTAGGATTACCTAACAGCCCATCAGATGTTGACTTTGACGGTGCAGGAACTGGTGCTTGTTTAATATGGTATTTGAGCCATGATGGTTCTTTAACAGGTGCAGCAGAAGGTGCGGCAATTACAGATTTACAAGGATGTTTTAGCTTGTCAAATTCTATTGCTGTAAACAGAGTAGCATGTAATGATCCTACATTGAATATTAGTGATGTGATTGTAAACGAAGAAGATGGCATCGCTATTTTGGAAATTTGCTTGGACCAGCCAACGACTGAATTTGTATATGTTAGATATACTACATCTGATGATTCAGCGAATAGAAATCGAGATTATAAAGGTCAGTCTAGTTATGCTTTTATTGCAGAAGGCGAACAGTGTGCAACAGTTGAGTTTGATATCATAAATGATGAGATAGAAGAAAGTGACGAAACGTTTGTCGTTACTTTATCTACACCCTATAACGCGGTTATAGCTGATGGAGAAGGTACAGTGACAATTTTAGATGCGGATGCACCAGTAGTAGTGATTCCAGATCCAAAGGTGGCAATTGATGATGTGGTCGTATTTGAAGATGAGCAAATTGCAATATTGACAATCTGTTCCGATGCGACATCTTCTTCACCTATTACGGTTTCATTTAGTACGCTTAATGAAACGGCAGACGCAGGAAGTGATTATCAAGAGACAGCAGGTATTGCTACTATCCCAGCAGGCATGAACTGTACAGAAATTGAGTTGTCAATCATTGATGATAAGGAGGATGAAAGAGATGAAGTATTTGTTGTTGAATTAAGTGCTCCAACAAATGCTATCATTGCAGACGCTTTTGGAACAGTAACAATCTTGGATAATGATGAGGCAATTGTAATACAACCAATTGAATTACCTTTATTAACGATTACAGATGTTACGGTTAATGAAAATGAAGGCTTCGCACACTTGCAGATTTGTTTAGATCAACCAGCGATTCAAGCAGTAACAGTAGATTGTATTACAGCAGATGGTACAGCTATTGCAGGAGTTGATTATTTACAAACAGAAGATGTAGCGATCATTCCAGTAGGACAAACATGTACGCAAGCTTCATTCAAAATATTGGATGATTTTAATGCAGAAGATACAGAATTGTATTATGTGAATTTAAGTAACGCAACGAATGCAATAATAGCAGATGATCAAGGCATCATTACAATCCTAGATAATGATGAAATCGAGAGAGTAGAATGTCCTGAAATGGATGTATATACAGAAGATGGAAATATCATTGTATCAGGCTTGGCTGCACCAATAGAGATTGTACAAATCTTTAATGCTTCCTTTGAAATCGTTTTTCAATGTATGAATGATTGTGAACCAACAGAGGTTATTGAAAACTTACCAGTTGGAGAGTATACGGTAAGAATCAATTGCTACAATAATACTTGGGGTTTACTTTGTACAGAAGAAACAAAAGTGATAGTGCTTGACGAGAATACTCCACCTGCACCATTAACATGTGCTGGGAATATTACGAACGGAGGTAGAATTGCAGGTGAAGAATCTTTCTGTGGTACTTACAATCCAACATTAATTACTAGCGAGATTTCTGCTGCTGGTGGAGCGGAATCAAGAGACATTGAATACTTATGGTTAGCTTCTACAGTAGACTGTCCTAGTGAAATCGAAGATCAAATACCAGGTGCAACAGGACCGACTTATGATCCTGGACCAATCACAGAGACTACTTACTTTGTAAGATGTTCTAGAAGATTAGGTTGTACAGTTTGGGTAGAAAGTAATTGTATTGTGAAAGATGTATTCTGTCCAGATGGTAACTTGGATAGTGCTGCAGATAGTCGAAATAGAATTGCTACAAGCAATACTACACTAAGTACGACGAAGCAAGTAGACAAGACTTATACACAGACAGGAACCCAATTAATAGAAGGGACTACACAGGCAACTAATTTCAATCAAACGAAAGTTACGGACATTAATTTTTATCCTAATCCAGTAAGAGATGTTTTGACAGTTGACTTATCCGCGCTAGCTGGCCAAGTTGGTCAAGCATACTTAAGTAATCAAATGGGCCAAGTTGTTAAGACGCTTGATTTAGGCGTAATTGATGCGAGTCCTATACAGATACAAACTGGTATGTTAGCTAATGGATTGTACCACTTAACAATTGTAGCAGAAGGACAATTAGTGACTACAGAAAAAATTATGGTACAGCAATATTAATTTTAATGCCCTCTTTTATCCTCTTCTTTATTGATCCCATTATAGAAATGATGGAATCGATTTAGATATCTTTAAAGAGCAGCTCCACATGCTAGGAGTTGCTCTTTTTTTGTTGAAAATTGTCACAGATAATTCTAAAATTTATTTTTTCCTTTATAGAGGCATAGTAGGCTATTATTAAATAGGTGAAAAAAATCTAATTTTAGTAAAGAGTGGGATAGATTTTTTATCTAAACTAAAAAATAATCTGCTAGTGACAAGGATTAAATACAATAAAGGGCCTTTATTATTATTGAATTTCAAATTAAATAAATAAAATTTGATCTTATTTTGATACTTTGTTTTTTCTTCTCTATAATAAAATGTTTGTTTCGAAGTTGATAAACAATCGCTTATAAAATAATAAAAAACAAATAATGCAGATTTTATATTTAAAGCGGTTGTAATTCGATTAATTTTAAGAAAATGTTTGTTTTTTTGAGCATGATTTTTGCCTTAATCTTTGGTGTAGAGAGATAAGAATTAATTTTCTCGACTAACCCTTCTCTTTTAATCTCTACTCTTTCTTTTATCTAACCTCTCGATTCCTCCTTTTATCCAAGCTCTCCAATCCTCCTTAATTCTCCCAGATTGTAAACAAATACTAAAACATCATCCCTCTCAAAAACAATTACATTTTGAAAAAAGGCTATCAAATGGTTCGTAATACATTATTACTACTGCTCTGTAGTTTTAATCTATTAGTACCAGCAACTGCTGAAGAGATAGATTTGATTTTAGAAGGGCAATTAGATTGCGCTACTCAAAACTATTGCGTTTCCATTCAACTTCAATCAGTTGACAAAGAATTAAGTATTGGCACTTCTTCTATTTTTCTGAAATACAATAAGGAGGCTTTATCTTTTTTAGAATACACATCAAAGCAATTTGATGGTAGTAGTCAATGTATTCAAGATGTTGCCTCTGCTTGGGATATACAAACCTACGATGCTACTTCCGCACCAGGCTTCTTTAATCTTACGATGACTTTGGTATCAAATGATTTCAGTTGTCCTAAAGTACATAAAGAGGCCATTGAAGTTGGGGTTATTTGTTTTGACGTAGTAGATGAAAAAAAGAACCCAGGCATTAAAGCACTTAAGAATAATACCAGTTTTAATAGCAGTGATCCTAATACAGGTGCCAATCTAATCGGTGTAAAAAATACAACTACTATTAATGGTCCAAAGGAACTTCAGTGTGAAACAGAAGATCTGTCTGACTGTGCTTCCAAAAAAGAGTTATGGGAAGAAACAGAAATAGTTCTAATGATAGAAAATTGTCAAGAGCTAGCGAATTTCTGTACAGGTGTACCTTATAATAATGCTAAAGTATATGATTTTAAAATCAATGATAGAACTACAGAAGATATAGACAGATGTGAAACTGGAGAGACCAGCTTCTTTTATACTTATTCTTCTTTATTGAAACTAGAAAAAGAAGGTGATTTTGAAGTGGAAGATTGGACAGTAGACGGGGCCACCCATAATGGTACTTTTAGTAATACTAATGAACTAATAGAGTTACTCGGAAAATGGGATTCAAAAGGTACATGGTCCATTGATGAAAAGATGAATACCATTTCAGGAGGCGATCCTACACAATCTTATGGCGCTATTAAGATTAAAAATCTGACATCTGATCTATCTATCTTAATGGGACTTAATAAGAAAGTAAGTGCAGCAGCTGCTAGTTTATTGTTACCAGAAGGAACACATCAGATAACAGCGACTAATCGCTATACAAAATGTGAAGACAAGATAGCGGTAAAAGTGATTTGTGCAGAACCTGTAGTGAGTGCAGAGGAAAGAGTTGACCAACAAATTGATCGACTGTTAGTTACTTCTTCTGATACTTTATGGTGTTTAGATCATTTGATCGCAGCAGATGACTTTATAGAAAATTGTACAGACATTGAAGGACAACATACAGAAATTCATATTGATAATCAAACGCATTGTATGTCTGTATTGGCTAATACAGATGGGACAGATGTGTATTGTTTATTTGTTTGTGACCAAGAAGATAATTGCAGAACACTTGAACTAGAAATAACAGTAGAGGAGAGCTTGAATCCAAATCTAAGGGATGATTTCGTAACAGTAATGATGAATAATAATTCTATTATCGAAGTAAGAGATAATGATGTTATCTATGGCGAGATATTAGAGTTTGGTGTACCACCAATACAACAGATGGACGGAACGCTTGATGTAGAATATGATGATGTTCAAATCATTTATACACCTCCTTATGAGGTGTGTGGTGTGCAAGATAGTTTCCAATATTTTATCGCGAATCACAAAGGTAAAGGAGTGGCAACAGTGAAGGTAGATATTTTGTGCGAAGAATTAACGGTCTTTTCAGGATTTTCTCCTAATGGCGATGGTATTAATGATTATTTTAAAATACTAGGTATTGAGAATTTTGAGGAAAGTGAAGTGCATATTTTTAATAGTAGAGGAAATGAAGTTTACAGTAAAAGAGGATACCGAAATGAAGATGGATGGGATGGAACTTGGAAAGGAAAGAATTTGCCTGACGGCACCTATTTTTATATAGTTTCAGTTGGAAAAGGCCGACAACCAACAAGTGGTTATGTTCAAGTACAACGATAAGTAAAACCTAATAGAAAGAAATAACTACCTCCGCATCCCCCCGTAATTTATCAATCATTCCCCTCCTAGAATAAGCACAACACCAATGCAATATTTTAAAATAATTTCAATATTATTTTTAGGAATATTTGGTCTCCATATTTCTTCAGAATTAAAGGCACAAACGGCGACTAATTTATTTAAACGGGATACTTCCATGTCTAGGAGAAGCATTTTAGATAATCCTACAGGAGGAACTGTTTTGATTTTAGAAAAAGCAACTGTTGAGGCACTTATCGCAACAAAGCCAAATGATTTGGTCATTAATTTACCAAATGAAACAGGAGGTATCTTGCCATTAATTTTAAAGAAAAGATCTTTGTTTACATCTGATTTTAGAGCAGTTGATCATCAGAATCCCATTGGCTCAATTCCTTTGTTAGATTTACACTATATGGGATATGTTGAAAATCAATCTGGATCAAAAGTTTCTTTAAGTATAACAGAGGATGAGGTTTCTGGATTAATCCAATTGACCACTAAGACCATTGCGATTAGAGGTCTTAAGGAAGAAAATGAACATGTAGTATATGATTATAAGAAACATCCTAAAGCACCGGAATTAGATTGTTCAAGTACAGATACTTTACCAAGTTATGAACCAAAGAAACTAAGTCGTACAACTGAGAATCAAGCTCCGGTTTGTGTTTCTGTGAGAGTAGAAGTTGATCAAGATTTTGTGGGCGATCCAGCTGCTTTGATGAATCAAGTAGCTATGATTTATGAGTCTATTAATGTAAATATTAAAGTTGCAGAAATTTATTACTGGACTACGCCAAGTCCTTACACAGGAACTACAAGAGAGATCATATCAAAATTACAGGAATCAGTAGGGCGGTACAATGATCCAAGTGGAGACGTTACGCTGTTATTAAGTGGTAAAGGCAATGGGGGAAGAGCGGCGTCTGTCGGCTTACTTTGTGAAGCCAATGCAGTCTGTTATTCTGGGCAAAATGATGATGTATATACCGCTGCTCATGAATTAGGGCATTTACTCGCGGCACATCATACACATGCCTGCAAATGGAATGGAAATAACACCTCTATAGATGGTTGTGGTTTTAATGCAGGTTATGGTGGTTGTGCAGGGGACGATCCTGCTTTGGGTGGTACACTTATGAGTTACTGCCATATTAGAAGTGTAGGAATTAATATGAATTTCCATCCTCAAGTAGCAGATGTGATTTATAAATTTGTTCAAGATCACAGTGATTGTACCTGTGGTGCTGTAGAGGAGGAAATTGATTATGAAGAGGAAGAAGAAATAGAAGTAGATGGAGGGTCTTCGAATATCGTAGGTAATATTTGTGAAATGGAAATTAGTAATTTCCAAAGCTGTAATATTCAGATCTATGCGATGAGTAATTCCAAACCAACGGATTTAGTTACTTCTATTCTTAGTAATAATAATTTTAAAACACCTATCATCAAGTCGGTAAGCTATGGTGTATTTGTAAATGGCGAACTCGTTCAAACATTTGTTGGTACTTGTGGAGGTTCTGTTTCTGTAAATTCTTGTGGTGCGGACAAAACACGAGTAAAAGGCAAAGTGTTTTTAGAAGGGTTTTATGATTCCTTTTATGAGACCATGCATCAGCAGTTAGTGCAACAGAATATTGTCTCCATCACTAATCCTTATCAGGAAAAACCTTGGTTTTATAATAAAGCAACCAAAATAACTAGCATTCCTACAAATGCTGTCGATTGGGTATTAATTATGAGTAGAGATATTAATGGAAATATTTTAGATCAATCGGTTGGGTTTATTAGTAAGAAAGGAGCTTTATTAGATTTGTTGGGTAAGGAAGGTATCCCATTAAATCAAAGCACGAATAATTATATTTCTATCCATCATAGAGGACACATGGCGGTAATGGCGGCTACGCCTTACCAGGCAGGTTCTACATATGATTTCTCTATAAATGAAAGTCAGGTGATGGGGAATAATCAAATAAAATTAATGGGCAAAAAATATGTCCTGCATGCTGGAGACTTTGATGCAAACGGAGTGATTAATAACCAAGACTATAACCAGTGGGTTAGTAAAAGTTCTAAAATAAATGAGTATATCACTGCTGATGGAGATGGGAACGGGGTGGTTAATAATAAAGATTATAACCTATGGATTTCCAATAGATCAAAGATCGGATATATGCCATTACAGTATTAAAAAAATGAAATCGAATTAATTAGAAATAATATGAATGTCAAAAAAGGGTTAGTAGCTATGCTGCTAACCCTTCTTTTTTGCAGGTGATTAATATTTATAATTTCCCCTTTACCAACTTAGCAAAGTCTTTTGCAAAATAGGTAATAAGCACATCAGCTCCTGCTCGGTGAATGCTTAACAAAGTTTCTGGCATCGCTTTTTTATAGTCTAACCAACCTTTTTGACAAGCAGCGATGAGCATTGCACATTCACCACTTACATGATAGGCGGCGATAGGTAAATCAAAATTTTGCTTTAAAACATGAATAACATCTAAGTAATTCAAGGCAGGTTTGACCATTAAAAAATCAGCGCCTTCAGCAGTATCTAATTCCGCTTCAATAAGGGCTTCTTTTTTATTAGCTGGATTCATCTGGTAAGTTTTTTTATCACCAGCTTTTGGAGCAGAATCTAAAGCATCTCTAAAAGGTCCATAAAAAGCAGAGGCATATTTAGCGGTATAAGACATAATACCTGTTGTATAAAATCCAGCCTCGTCAAGTGCTTCTCTAATTACCTGAATTCGACCATCCATCATATCTGAAGGACCGATCAAATCAAAACCTGCTGCTGCTTGCGCTACGGCCATCTTTGCTAAAATAGGTAAAGTGACATCATTCACAATTTGCCCATCATCTACATAGCCATCATGCCCATCAGAACTATAAGGGTCCATCGCAACATCACTAATAATACAAGTGTCAGGAAATTTCTTTTTAATAGCACTAGCTATTTTTAAATAAAAATTTTCTGAATTATAGCTATAGGTTGCTACTTTATCTTTCAGTTTTTCTGCTACCGCAGGAAAAAGAATAAAATTAGTCAAGCCTAATTTGATACATTCTCTAATTTCTTTTAATACTACATCTTGCGACATTCTGAAATTACCGGGCATGGAACTAATCTCCTCTTTGATACCTTTTCCGTCTACTACAAAAAGAGGATAGATCAAGTTACTTACTCGCAAATGCGTTTCTTCTACCATATTTCTGATAGCCGCATTGTTTCTATTTCTTCTGGGTCTTCTTAACATGAGATTTTATTTAAGAATATAGAATTTACTCATAGGGGTTCTTAAGAAGAGACCTCTAATTTTTTTAATTCACTAATAGATTGATACTGCGTTAAATCATGACCACAAGGTACTACTGAAACATACCCATTATCTAAAGCCCAAACATCAGAATCTTCCCCACCATCATCATTGACAAATTCACCAGACATCCAATAGTATTTTTTCCCAAAAGGATCTGTTCCTTCCACAAACTCCTCTTTCCAACGTGCATTCGCTTGTCTACATACCTTGATACCTCTAATTGCTGCAAAAGGTAGCTTAGGAATATTGACATTTAATAAGCTGCTCTTACCAAAACCTTCTTGTAAAGCATATTCGATAATTTGCTTGATGTAAGGCTTCCCAGCTTCAAAGTCAGCATCCCAGTCAAAATCTAAAAGAGAAAATCCTATAGACGGAATACCTTCTAATGAGCCTTCCATGGCAGCCGACATCGTACCAGAATATAAAATATTAATCGCTACATTCGATCCATGATTGATACCAGAGATACACAAGTCTGGTTGTTGTCTATCTTTTAAAACCACATTTTTCGCCAATTTCACACAATCGACAGGTGTACCACTACAAGCATAAGCTTCTACACCATCAAATACAGTAGATGGATGTAGTCTTAGTGGGTCATGAATACTAATAGCGTGCCCCATACCCGATTGAGGAGAATCTGGAGCTACCACTATTGGCGTACCAATCATTTGCGCCACTTCGACCAAAGCTCGAATACCAGGGGCAGTGATCCCATCATCATTGGTTACTAATATTAAGGGTTTTTTCATTGAATTAATTTATTGATTTTAATGTTTCGCCGTTACTTAGCGGCAAAAGTAAGCGATTATCATCTTTTTACACTTAAATTACCCTAAAATTAAACCATGTGTTTTAAAGAATGTTGTAGGTTTGCAAGGTGCAATGAGAGCGGGATTGTTTAGAAGCAGTTCATTGCAAAAAAGATAGCTTCTATAGTCTTTTAATATTTACGATTTTATACAAATGATTCAAGGAAAAAAAGGTGTTTTAATAGTTAATTTAGGTACTCCAGATGACCCTGGGTATTGGGCAGTTCGAAAATATCTAAAACAATTTCTTTTAGACGATAGAGTCTTAGATATTTCTTGGTTGGGTCGAAATTTATTGGTTCGAGGGATTATTGCCCCTTTTCGATCTCGAAGTTCTTCTAAGTTATACAAAATGTTGTGGACACCAGAGGGCTCCCCATTGAAAGTATACGGGAAAAAATTAGAGCAGGAACTACAGCCATTATTGGGAGATGATTACGAAGTAGTATTAGCCATGCGGTACCAAAGCCCATCCATTAAATCTGCTATTGATAAACTAATGGAAATGCGGGTTACGGAGATTATCGTGCTTCCCTTATTCCCTCACTACGCATCTGCCAGCACCGGCTCCGTACATGAAGAAGTGATGCGAATTATGTCAAAAGAGTTAGCGATACCGAAATTAACTTTCATTAATTCGTATTATGATAATGAGGCAATGATTGATGTATTTGTTGAAAACGCTCAACAATTTGATTTGTCTTCCTACGATCATGTATTGTTCAGTTTTCACGGCTTGCCAGAACGACAAATGGTAAAAGCGGATAGAGGTAATCATTGTTTAGGTTCTAAAGATTGTTGTAAAACACTTACCACTAAAAATCAATTTTGCTATACCGCACAATGTCACGTTACAGCCTACGCTATTGCTAAGAAAATGGGACTTTCAGAAGATCAATTTACCATCTGTTTCCAATCTCGTCTAGGTCGAGCAGAGTGGGTGAAGCCCTATACCTCAGATGTATTAGAGGTCCGAGCAAAGGCAGGCGATAAACGTTTACTAGTATTCTGCCCCGCTTTCGTTTCTGATTGTTTAGAAACAACGATTGAAGTTTCTACGGAATACCAAGAAGAATTTGAAGAATTGGGTGGCGAGCATGTAGATTTAGTCCCTAGTTTGAATGATCACCCTAAGTGGATCGAGGCAGTTCGGGATATGGTGCTTGCGGAAACGCGACCTTGATTTGCTTGATTTTTCTGATTGCGCAGATTTAGTTGTGACTTAGACGTTGACCTCTGATTTTGATTTAAAAATTGATATTTTAGACAGGTCAAGCAACATCAAAGTTAACATTTAAATCTGCTTCATCAGAAAATCAAGCAAAACAAAACCAGGTCAACATTTAGATTCCATCTAAATCCGCGCAATCAGAAAAATCAACAAATCAAGGTCGGTGTTTCTTATTCCGCAACCGCTTAAACCCAAGGCTAGTACTACCAAAGTTAATGAGCAACCCCACCTCCAAATTATAAGCCTCCAGATAATTAATAGCTTGCGCTAGATGCGCATCTTCCATTCTTATTACTGCTTTCAGTTCCAATCCTATGCAATCAGCTACTAAGAAGTCAACTCGCCGAGTGCCCATCTGATGACCTTTATAATAAATGTTCATGACGAATTCTCTATGAAAAGGGATGCCCTGTGCTTTCATTTCGTAGGCTAAAGCTCTTTGATAGATTACTTCCTGAAAGCCATTACCTAAGTGATTGTGTACCTCCATGGCGCAACCGATGATTTGCCCAGTGAGTTTTGAATATTTATATTTTTCATTCATACCTATTTTTTTTACCTTGATTTTTAGGATTTATTTGATTATGTGGATTTAGTTGAAATTTAGATGTTGTCAGGATCAACATGTAAATCTGCGTAATCAGAAAAATCAGTTAATCAAGGTAATGATAATATACGGTCCCCCACCGCACACTCTAGGCAACGTTGCTTCCCACAATATTCATTCTTCAATTGCAACAAAGCCTGTGTTTCATAAGCAGAAGTAGGCGCCATGCCCAATCTTTCCCATTGCGTAATAATTGTATTTTTTTCAGGTTTCAATTCTTCTAGTAGACTTAATGCTTTCTCTTTAAAAGCATCTAATCCTTTCTGCGTACCGTAGAGGAATAAGCAAGGCGCGATACAATTAATCAAAATTAAATGAATGGTACTTTTTCCAAGTGATTTATTTCGGGTAGTTGTTTCTTTATCAAATACATAATGAGTCGTCCAGTAATCGGATAATTGAACTTCTAGTAAAGCCTCAATATCTTTTAGCGTTTGTACTTCTAAAATTTTGCTAAATAAATGGAGCGATTGATAGGTTAGGGTAGCAAATTGTGCTAGTCGAATAGTCGGAAAATTAGCAGGCCGCATTCTCAAAAAGCGCCAACTTTCTTTCTTGATACTAGTTAATTGATATTTTGCTTTAAGAAATTGATACTCTTTCTTCAGTGCATTTGGATAAGCATCCTCCAACGCTTGGTCTAATAATCCAGCTTGACCAAACAATAAGGCTTCAATTTGAAAAAGTTGATCTTTATGTTTGGCAAATAGGTTATGAGGGGTATTGAGTGCTACTAATTCAAAAGGCGCTGCATTTACTTTAAGTCCAAATGTTTTAGCTAATACTTGATAGAAAGTGTCTTCCCAATTATTTAAATTTTGAGTCAAGCGTTCCTGAATGTATTGCGTCTTTTGTTCTAGTCGTTCCACCATTAATCGATCCAGCCAAAGCTGCTTGGTCATTTCACGGACGCTGTGAAACTGATGTTGGCAAGGAATCCAATAAGCATTATGGATTAGTTCTTGATAGTTGTTTAAGAATTTAGGAGGGATTCTTGTTTTTAACTCCAAACAAGGAATACGCTCGCCATTGTCTCTAAAGATGGCTTGGTCTTCTTCTAGGACAACATGTAGTATTACATTATCGTAGGCCTTATCTTCTTGATGACGATGCTTGATCCATTCAGAAGATAGGACATGTATTTCAACATTGCCAGCCCAGAGCGTATCTCCGATTTGAATCTTAGCCTCTAAAAAGTCGGGGCCAGCATGGCTGTTGTGCCGGCCAAAGTCAATAATTTGTATAGATTCACCTTGAGAGGTATGTATGTGATCAAGGCGTAGGCGTTTCATACGCCATACATAGTGTAGGAAGTCTTCTCGCATGTTTAGAAAATTTAATGTAGGTAGTTTAAGCCTACTTATTAGAATGTTTAGGTCTAATTCCGTCCTTAAATATAGACAATATTTTTTATTTCACCATGACGAAGAAAAAACTTTGGAAACTTTTAAACTAATCGTAGTTTCCAGAGTTTTATCCTTATACATTTGTGGTGAAATTAAGGAGTTAGGAATTGGATAATAAATCTAGTTGCTAAACGGACTAAGCTGATATAATAATGCTGCCGATAAAGGCCTAGCATTTCGACTACACAAACCTGCTGTATGAAAGAAAAATTAAGAAAATTTGGGCTAACGACCTTAGCGGTTGATAATGCGACCAGTATATTTATATTGACGGTAATGATCTTATTTTTTGGCTATTCTTCCTATCAGAATATGCCAAAAGAGCAGTACCCAGAAGTAAACTTTCCTAAAGTAATTATAACTAGTTCTTATTTCGGTAATTCTGCGGCAGATATAGAAAATCTGATTACTCGACATTTAGAAAAAGAGATAATGGGCTTGAAAGGAATTGATGTTGTGAAGTCGAGTTCCATGCAAGATTTTTCCATTATTATTATTGACTTTGATTTTAGTGTCTCTGCGGATGATGCTTACGATCGAGTAAAAGAAGCAGTGGATAAGGCTAGATCAGAACTACCAAATGATCTGGCACAAGAACCTATTATTGACAAGTTTGATGTGTCCGAGAAACCTGTAATGACAGTTAATGTATCTGGCGATTTTGGGGCAGATGAATTAAGAGGTTATGCAGAACATATTCAAGAAGAACTGGAATCTCTTAAAGAAGTGCAAAAAGTAGATTTATTAGGCGCACAAGATCGAGAAGTAAAAGTCAATGTAGATTTACCTAAAATGGAATCTTTAAGAGTAAGTTTTGGGGATATTGAAAATGCGATAAAATCAGAAAATATTACGATGTCTGGTGGTGAATTATTACAGAATGGATTCAGGCGATCCATTCGGGTAATAGGAGAATTTGAAAATGCACTAGAGATAGGAAACATAATTGTCAAGAGTGAAAAACAAAATGCTATTTATCTAAAAGATATAGCAACGGTCACTTATGGTTTCAAAGATCGAACAAGTTATGCGCGAGCAGATGGAGAACCTGTTATTGCTTTGGAAGTAGTGAAACGTTCAGGCGAAAATATTCTAACTACTGCAGATAAAATTAACCAAGTAGTTGTAGAACAAAGAGCTGAACTTTCTGATGAACTGACGATTAGTACTTTTAATGATGCCTCTGCTTATACAAGAATGGAAGTATCTAACTTAGAAAATAGTATTATATCAGGGGTTATTTTAGTCGTTTTGATTCTATTGTTTTTTCTAGGTTTAAGAAACGCACTCTTTGTAGGTTTGGCGATACCCGTCTCTATGTTGACCGGTATTTTATGGTTGAATCTTTCGGGCGTAACGATCAATATGATGGTTCTTTTTGCTTTAATACTAGCACTTGGTTTATTGGTAGATAATGCAATTGTGGTAGTAGAAAATGTCTATAGATATAAACAAGAAGGTTATTCTGGAAGAGATGCGGCAAAATATGGTACAGGTGAGGTAGCCCTACCTATTATCGCCTCTACGGCAACTACTTTGGCCGCTTTTATTCCCTTGATTTTTTGGCCTGGTATTATAGGAGAGTTTTTAAAATACTTACCTATTACTTTAATCATCGTATTGACTTCTTCTTTATTTGTTGCCTTAGTAATAAATCCCGTTTTTACTTCCCGTTTTTTAAAAATCGACGAACGCTTGGAGGATGCAGGAGAACGAAAACGAAAGATGAGAAATGTTTTATTAGGGGCATTAATAATGCTTTTAATAGGAGTAGTAGGACATCTAACAAAAATAGATTGGTTGCGTAATTTGATGGGCTTTGCCATTGCTATTAATTTAATCAATTACTTTATACTTAGGCCAGCTTCTTTTGCTTTTCAAAAAAGTGGATTGCCCTTTTTAGAAAGAATTTATAACCGATTTATTCGAGGAGTTTTAAAAGTTCCTGTATTGGTTTTTCTTAGCACGATTGGTTTGTTAATTGGAGCAATTGTGTTGCTGAGCATTTTTACGCCAAAAGTCGTTTTCTTTCCAGAGGCAGACCCGTTATATGTCAATGCCTTTGTAGAATTGCCAATGGGTAAGGATATAGAAGAGACCAATGAAGTAATGGAAGAATTAGAGCGAAGAGTAAACCAAGTACTAGAACCTTATATGGGAATCGTGGAAGCTGTATTAGCACAAATAGGAGAAAATACAGCCGACCCCAATGATATGCCAGAGCCAGGGGCC
This sequence comes from uncultured Saprospiraceae bacterium, assembly GCA_937973945.1. Lineage (GTDB taxonomy): Bacteria > Bacteroidota > Bacteroidia > Chitinophagales > Saprospiraceae > JAFMDF01. The sequence continues at coordinate 21,696 of CALJIY010000330.1, forward strand.
TCTCCTCACAAAGGCCGTTTGACGGTTTCTTTTGTGCCATCTAGTGAACGAGGAAAAATTTCAACGGTAAAGGTGATGGAAGAAATTAGAGAAAGTGTAAGAGGAATTCCTGGTGTACAAATCACGGTAGATCAAAACAATGATGGCCCGCCAACAGGCCCGCCATTAAGTCTAGAATTACAAGGAGATGATGTGAATGCATTAGCTAGCGAATCAGAGAAAATAAAAGCATTTATAGATAAACAAGGCATACCGGGTATTGAAGAATTAAAACCAGATGTTCGTTTAGGCAAACAAGAAGTAGCGATCAAAATCAATAGAGATGCTGCCCGTCGATATGGGGTGTCTACCTTTGCGGTGGCGGATGCTATCCGAACAAGTGTCTATGGAAAAGAGGTCTCTCAATTTAAAGTAGGAGAGGAGGAGTATCCTATTTTCGTTCGATTGGATAAAAAATATCGTTATAATATTGACAATATTTTAAATCAACGGATTACCTTCCGTAGTCCGGGCACTGGACAAATTAACCAAGTGCCAATAGCTTCATTAGCAGAAGTATCTTATAATTCTTCTTACAACTATATTAAGCGGAAAGACGAAGAACGGATGATCTCTTTAGTGTCAAATGTTTTAGATGGATATAATGCGAATGAGATTATTGTAGAACTAAAAGAGTTGATGGCAGGATACCCTTTCCCAGAAGGAATCTCTTGGAATTTTACAGGCGAGCAAGAGCAACAGGCAGAGGATATGGCTTTTTTGAGTAACGCCTTTTTAGTGGCCATCTTTGCGATATTTATTATTATAGTGGCGCAGTTTAATTCCATTTATTCTCCATTTATAATTATACTTTCCATCTTGTTTAGTACCATAGGAGTATTTCTAGGATATACTTTTTCAGGAAAAGATATTAATGTCATTTTTACCGGAGTAGGGATTATTTCGCTCGCGGGTATTGTAGTAAATAATGCCATTGTTTTGATTGATTATATCAATTTAGTCGTCAAAAGAAAGCGAGAAGAAGTAGGTATTCCAGATATGCTATTCATGACAAAAGAAGCTGTCAAAGAATGTATTATAGAAGGTGGAGCGACTCGTTTACGTCCTGTATTATTGACAGCGATTACGACTATTCTTAGTTTAGTTCCTTTGGCGATCGGCTTTAATTTTAATTTCTTTACCCTTGTATCGGAATTAGATCCACATATTTTTATCGGAGGAGATAATACGGCCATGTGGGGACCAATGGCTTGGACGGTGATATATGGATTGATATTTTCTACCTTTTTGACTTTAGTAGTTATTCCTGTTATGTATTGGTTGGCCTATCGTTTAAAACGGGTATTGAATAGAGGGGTGATTGCAAAAGGGCCAGCAGTATTTGAACCATAACTTAGGAGATTTGTCAGTCACTACTTATCTTTGTTATATTGGAAAAACATAAGGTATAATAAAATGATTAAATACTATAGTATTAATGGAGAGATCGTTCCCAAAGAAAAGGCAATGATCGGTATTGATGATTTAATCGTAACTAGAGGCTACGGGGTATTTGATTATTTTAGAGTATTTAATGGGAAGCCTGCTTTTATTGAAGATCACTTAGATCGTTTTCAAAACTCAGCGAAAGAGTTGGGCTTGGAAATTCCTTACTCAAGAGCTGAATTGACGACAAAGATAAAAGAGGTAGTTGCTGCCAATGAGATGGATAAGTGTGGGGTGAAAGTCATTTTAACAGGTGGTTATTCGACCACTGGATTTTCTCCTGGCACACCTAATATTCTAATGATGGTTTCTGAGTTAGCTACTTATCCAGATTCCTATTATACCAATGGAATTAAATTAATGGCTTATCAGTATACCAGAGAAACGCCTTATACAAAAACGACTAATTATCTAGTCCCTATCCAAATAGCTAATGAAATAAAAGAAGCAGAAGCGATGGATGTATTGTATCACGATGGTACGTATATCTCAGAATCAGCGCGGTCTAATTTTTTTATATTCGATCATAATAATACGCTTATTACTCCCGATAGAGATGCCTTAAAAGGAATCACTCGAAAGCAAGTATTGGCAATAGCGAAGGATCATTTTAACGTAGAGGTTAGGCCTTTGACCGTGAAGGAAACAATGGCCGCCAAAGAAGCATTTATGACGAGTTCTTCTAAAGCAGTGTTGCCTGTACGACAAGTAGATTTTTGGAGAATAAATAAAGGCGTGATTGGAGAGAATACTAAAAAATTGATGCGCTTATTTGAAGAGCATTTGGAGCAGTATTTAGCGAATCACTAAATGAAAAAAAAATCTAAGAGTATAAGGAAAAAGAAAAGGCTTGTCGATGGATTCGACAAGCCTTTTCTTTTGTAGTAAATGGTCAACATCATAAGTCTGACACCTGACGACAGCGTAGCGATCTGACTTCTGACTTCTACAACTGACTATATGGAATACTAAAAGTATCACCATCTGCTATCTGACCAGATCTTAGTCCTTTCATAAACCAACGCTTTCGCTGTTCGGAAGTACCATGCGTAAAAGAATCCGGCACTACATATCCTCTAGCTTGTTTTTGAATTCGATCATCTCCTACAGATGCGGCAGAATTAAGGGCTTCTTCAATATCTCCTTCTTCTAATATTCCTCTACCCGTTTCTTGCAGGTTCATTTTTTCTGCATGGTGCGCCCATACGCCAGCTAGAAAATCGGCTTGTAATTCTAATCGAACAGACAATTGATTAGCCTCTGTTTTGCTAGATCGTCTTTTTTGTTGCTCTACCTTAGTCGTAATAGCCAACTGATGCTGTACGTGATGGCCTACTTCGTGTGCCACAATATAAGCGATTGCAAAATCGCCTGCAGCACGAAATTTAGTTTTCATTTCATTATAAAAACTCAAATCTATATATAAATCCTCGTCACCTGGACAATAAAAAGGTCCAGTAGCAGAATGTGCAGCACCACAAGCAGAGGTAGTTCTACCTGAAAATAGAACCATAGTTGGTTCTTCATATGCTTGCCCTAATTGTTCTCTAAAAAGCTTATTCCAAACATCTTCTGTTTCTTTTAAAGTAACTTTTACCACTTTTGATAAAGCTGCCTCTTCTTGAGTTTTAGGTTGATATGGCCCCGAAGACTGGGTTTGAGTAGTCTGAGGTGTTTGAGATGCCTGTTGTAAGACTGCCAAAGGATTACCACCTAATAAAAGTGCTAATAGCGCTAAAATAATAGCACCAATACCGATACCTCCTCCAACGCTTACTGTTTGACCTCTACGGTCATCGACATTTTGGCTCTCTTCTTTGTTTTGCCAACGCATGATTTTGATTGTTTTGGTAGTTTCTAATCAAATTCCCTATTGAAAATGGCTATAGACTACATTAATTGAACAAATAAATGGAACAAAAATCCTTGCCAAAAATAGCCATTTTTGAACTTTCTAATTGTTAATAATCTATTATTATTTGTGCTAGACCCAACAATATAAACATTTATTGAAAAAGTATTATTCGTATGTATGGTCTATTGTGCCTATAAGAACTAGTCTTAAAATCTCGTTTTTAGCTGTAACTATCTGTAATTTTGTGCTTTTATGATATAGATTAACTCTATTTATGATAAACAATAACGATCTTTTTTACGTATCATTTACTATTTAGTAGAAGTTGTTTAAACATGATTTGTTTGAATTTTTATGAGGATTATAGAAAAAACCAAATAATTTAAACAAATCAATTTATCAGCCTACGTTCAAATCTAACTAGCAATGGTTTATTTTGAGTTGGGATGCCTCTAATATTAAATGCTAACTAAATAATATTTTCTAAAGCTTTCCCAAAATGAAACAATTTTTCTATATACAGGAATACATTAGATGAAAAACTAACCATAGTTAGTTCAGTATTAGGTACTTAGCAGTTAGGCGTGATTTTTCTTAATAAAAAATATTAGGAACGGCTTAGTTTAATAGATATCAAACTTAATTTAATTGAAAGAGAATATCCATCCAATTTTTGATCGCTTACTACAACGTAGTGATAGAGAACAACGACTTGGTCAGCAAAGTAGGGCCTTATGGCTAACAGGATTATCTGGTTCTGGTAAGAGTACCATTGCGCAGGCTTTAGAAAGGAAATTACATAATGAAGGTTTTTTTGCGCAAGTCCTAGATGGAGATAATATCAGAAGTGGCATTAATAACAATTTAAGTTTTAGCCCAGAAGATCGAAGAGAGAATATTAGAAGGATAGCAGAGATTTCTAAATTGTATGTCAACACAGGTATTATTACCATTAACTCTTTTATCAGTCCAACCATAGCGATTCGACAAGAAGCAAAGAATATTATTGGTGCAGCTGATTTTATTGAAGTATATATCAATACGCCATTGGAGGTTTGCGAGGCAAGAGATGTCAAAGGCTTATACAAAAAGGCTAGAAGCGGGGCCATCAAAGGTTTTACAGGAATAGATGCCCCTTATGAGGAACCTGTTCATCCGGATATTGAAGTCGAAACAGATGGCCAAAGTATAGAAGAATCAGTAAACACGATTTATCAACATATCATCAAAGAAATTACTTCCTCTAGTAATTAAAAATCCATTGTTCTTTGTCAACGAAGAAATGACAGATAGATAAATTCCTTTTTTAAAGCATTTTCTTTATGTTTGAATTTATCAAAGAACCAAAGTAAAATAGCATGAATTATCAACTAAGTCACTTACGAGAATTAGAAGCAGAATCTATATATATTCTGCGAGAGGTTGCTGCGCAATTTGAGAAACCTGTATTAATGTTTTCAGGTGGAAAAGATTCCATTTTAATGGTACACCTCGCAATGAAAGCTTTTTATCCTGCACGGATACCGTTTCCATTACTGCATGTGGATACAGGACATAATTTCCCAGAGACCATTGAATTTAGAGATAATATGGTCAAGAAGTTGGGCGCAAAATTAGTCGTAGGACATGTTCAGACAGCCATAGATTCTGGTATGGTAAGAGAAGAAAAAGGAGTGAATGCTAGTCGAAATGGCTTGCAGACTGCTGTATTATTAGATGAATTAGAAAAAGGAAAGTATGATGCGGCACTAGGCGGTGCAAGAAGAGATGAAGAAAAAGCAAGAGCGAAAGAACGGTTTTTCTCACATAGAGATGAATTCGGTCAGTGGGATCCAAAGAATCAGCGTCCTGAATTATGGAATTTGTTTAATGGTAAAAAGCAGTATGGAGAACACTTCCGAATATTTCCAATCAGTAACTGGACAGAGTTAGATGTATGGCAATATTTAGCATTAGAAGAGGTGGAATTACCTAATCTTTATTTTGCGCATAAGCGAATGGTTTTTGCTAGAGAAGGTACTTTATTAGCAGACACGCCAATTATTGAACGCCGACCTACAGAGCAACTTGTTGAAAAAATGGTTCGATGTAGAACAATTGGAGATATGACTTGTACGGGCGTTTGGGAGTCAGAGGCAGATACTTTAGAGAAAATTATCCAAGAAGTATCTACCACTAGAATGACGGAGCGAGGTGGTCGGACAGATGATAAACGTTCAGAGACATCAATGGAAGATCGTAAGAAGAAAGGATATTTCTAGACTTTTCTTTTTAAAAACTTCTTAATCAAAAAAATAAATCATGAGTAATATAGGTCAAGCATCTTCTGACGCAAAAAACCAATTAATGGGAACCATCGAGCAAGACACAGAATTATTACGCTTCTCCACTGCAGGAAGTGTAGATGATGGAAAGAGTACGCTCATCGGGCGATTATTATATGATAGTAAATCTATCTTTGAAGATCAGTATGATCAAATCAAGGCAACGAGTGAACGAAGAGGAGAGGAAGGAGTTAATTTAGCTTTATTGACGGATGGATTGAAATCAGAAAGAGAGCAAGGAATTACGATTGATGTAGCCTATAGATATTTTGCTACACCCAAGCGTAAATTTATTATAGCAGATACTCCAGGGCATATTCAGTATACTCGGAATATGGTGACGGGTGCATCTACGGCTAATGTGGCTTTGATTCTAATAGATGCTAGAAATGGTATTTTAGAGCAAACACGCCGACACGCATTTATTTCTTCTTTACTACAGATTCCACATATTGTTGTTTGTATCAATAAAATGGATTTGGTAGATTATGGAGAGGAGGCGTATGAGGCAATTAAAGATGAATTTTCTAATTTTTCCAATAAATTAGATGTAAAG
>CALJIY010000331.1 GCA_937973945.1 uncultured Saprospiraceae bacterium
TCCTCGCTCCCTTTCTAATTCTAAACAATTCCCCTGTCTAATTTCCCCTGTTTTTTTCTTTTAACACTGAGTAATTTTTTACTCAATAACCTACTTATGAACATTCCTTTTCGATCTCGAATGAGGAACGATTACTTTTTCAAACAAAAATCAAGTACCATCAATGAAAGAAATTTTACACTATTACAAGGCTTTGCTCTTTCTGCCCATAGTCTTGTTCTTATCGTATGCTGGACATGCTCAGGATCAACAAACTTTAGAGTTTAAGATCCAGATTCATGAGCCAGACACAATTACAGGGGAAAATATTTGGGGAGTCTATGTGAAACCAACATCTGGTTTCGTAGATGGCCAAAATGGAACCGTTACAGCATCAGGTCAGATATCTATCTTAATGAACTCTGGTGCTTTGGGCGATAATGGAACTGATGCCATTCACAATATACAAAGTGTTAATGGATCATGGAATCCGTCCTATGATGTAGTCAGAGATCCAACAGAAAATAATGGAGTTTCTTATTATTTTATCGGTATGGATGATGAAGGAGATGGGATTCCTCTAGAGGATGGTGAAGAGACTTTATTGCTTACTTTTCAAACTCTTGTAGAATGTCCAGACACCTTAGGTTTAATTCAAAACGGAATTGATCCATTTGACATACCTGGTATGGGAGGAGGATCAAATTCTGAGAATAATAACCCCGGTATGGACTTAGCAGTCTTCAATACCAATACGGGCCAAATACACAATTGGCAAGGCAATTATCAGCCTTCCGCTTGGAGTTGTGATGATTGTGATATGGATGGTATTGCCAATGGTATTGAAGATAGTAATGGTAATGGGGTATATGATGTAGGTCAGGATTCTTCTGATTTGTGTGATGCTTGTTTTCCATTGGGGATTGTCAATTTTGAAGCAGAGCTTACAGGAGGAGATACTTTAAGTATGTGTCAGGCACAAGATTCCGCTCAATTAGTAGTAACTACTACAGGTGGATTGGAGCCTTTTATTGTTACTTTAAATACAACAGATATTAATGGTGTACCCAATGGAACAGGAACTGTAGTATTCACAAACTACAGATCTGGAGACACGGTAAGAGTACAACCAGCAGAAACGACTATTTATACTCTAGAATCTATTCAAGATTCTCTAGGTTGTTTATTAGATGATCCATTGGCGTTTTCAGGATCTGTAACAATTTCTGTAGAAGGCCCATTAGGTTGGGGGGCAGGCGGCAATATGCCAGCTGATTGGACCTCTTGTACTTTAGATACTTTATTCTTCGAAGTAGATGCGACCAATGGTGGAGATGCAGAAATCTTATATCAATGGCAAGTTAGTAAGAATGGAGAGTTTGGAGATTATGCAGATATTGAAAATGGTACGCCTTATAGTTTAGCGACGACAGATTCTTTAGTGATTAGTAATCCAGAAGGATTAGATGGATTCTTTTATAAAGCAAAAATATTCACAGAAACATGTGATACTTTATATTCTGATGCAGCTCAATTATTAGTAGATGGTCCATTTGTTATTAATTCATCACCAGTAGATGCTGCAATTTGTGGATTAGATACACATGAATTCACAGCAGATACAGAAAACTTAGGATCAGGAAGTATTGTCAAAGAATGGCAATTAGGAGATGGTGCAGGTAATTGGAGAACCTTAGTTAGTCCAGGTGATGATACGCAATATGGAGACTTTGATACAGATACTTTACAAATTTTAAATACACCTACGCTTTCAGATTTAGATAGTACTTGGTATCGACTTAAAATTACTGGTGCTAATGGTATTTGTGAGGAAGTCTTTACAGATTCTGCTCGATTAAGAGTAGAAGGACCATTGACTATTCGTCCAGAGAATATGCCAAAAGATACAGCAGCTTGTATTGGTACAGTAGCTTGTTTTGGTGTGTTTGTTGATAATCCAGGAAGTGGGGTATTAGAGTATCAGTGGTATGCAAGACCAACAAGCACTGATCCATGGTTCGCATTAACGAATGATGGTAATGTTAGTGGAGTGATGTCTGATACGATGTGTATTGCGGATGCTGAGAATTATGATAACTACCAATTTGAAGTAAGAATCAATTCTACAGAATGTAGCAATATAAATACTTCTGATCTTGGCGGACCTGCGACATTAACTGTTGCAAAAGATATTACGTTTGATGTAGATCCACAAAGTGAATCTATATGTGCAGGAGACCTGATTACATTTACAGTCGATATAAATACAGAAGATTCAGAGACAGCTGGCACATGGCAAGTAAGTGCTGATAGTGGAGCCACCTGGGTCGATCTCGTAGCTAGTTCCATTTATTCAGGAGTTACAACTTCAGGCGGTGGACTACAAACTTTGACGATTGCAACAGATGCAGCGGCTACTACGATGCCAGATACATTAGATGGTTTATTATATAGAGTATTTGTAGCATCAAAATTCTGTGAAGAAAGAATTTCTAGAGAAGCAGAATTAAGAGTACATGAATTAGAATTGTCAGATGTTGTTAATCCACGAGATACAACAGTATGTTCTGGAGAGCCTGCATACTTCGAAGTATTTGTACCTACTTATAACAGAGATCAAGCAGAATTAAGATATAGATGGCAAATATGGAATCCATATAATAGCACTTGGGTAAACTTGAATCCTGTAGGTGATTATAATGGAGTTATTACTTCAAGATTGAGTATAAGTGATGTGAATGGATTTAACGGTATGCAATTTAGAGCAGGAGTTTTCACCAATGAGTGTGATACTATTTTCTCTGGTGCTGCAACCTTAGGCGTAGAGGGTCCATTTGTATTCGGACATGAAGATGATGGTCATCCTCAAGATACCACGGTTTGTTACGGAGAACAAGTAACCTTCAATGCGAATCCAATAATAGATACTACTGCGGTAGATCATTTTGGTATCCGTAATGATGGAGATGTTTCTTCTTTGACTTACAATTGGGTATACAATGAATTTGGAGATTATACCAATCCTAAAGATGTCAGTACAAATACTTGGACAGATGGAATTCCATCAGGTTGGAATACGACGACCTTAGTAATTGATAATACAACGGACGAATTAGATGGGTATTCTTTCTGGTTAGAATTGACTTCTGATACTTGTAAAAATGTAACACGTTCTTTACCAGCAATTGTAAGAGTAGACGGTCCATTGAGTTTTGCGATACAGCCAACAGATCAATCCAACTGTTCTGACCAAGGAATTATTTTCCCTGCAGATGTAGTGAACCCAGGTTTTGGAGGAGAGCAAACGATCAACTACCAATGGATAGAGTGGGATTCTTTATCTAATATGCCAAATACAGATCCTAGTTCTGTTACTAGTGTTTGGACGAATGTCACGAACGATTCGATTTATAATGGAGCTACTTCTGATTCTTTAAGTATATCAGATTTATACAATAAAAACGGAAACAGATATGCATTGATTGCAACAATTGATGGCTGTTCGTTTGTATCATCTGATACAGCTAGATTAGGAGAAGAAGGACCAATCACTGTTAATAGAGATCCTGTTGATATCATTACTTGTGTAGGCCAGCCAGGTGGTTTTGGGGCAACAGTAATTGACTCTACGACTTTGACGGATGCTAACTTAGTATACAACTGGCAGATAAGTACAAATAGAGGAATTGATTGGGGCAACTTGACCAACACAGGTATTTACTCGAATATCGATACAGATACGATGGATATTTCTAATGTAGATGCAAGTATGCACGGTTACCGTTATCGTTTAGCGATTACGAACCAGTCAGGAAGTTGTGATACGGTATTTTCTTTACCAGCTCGTATTCGAGCAGAGGGACCAATTATTTTTAATGCGGTAAGAGATACCACGATCTGTGATAACTTGGGTGCAGAAATTGAAGCAACGATTGATTTAGCTTCTACAGGAACAGGTGTTCCAATCCTACAATGGGAAGTAGATGTGGATGGATCAGGATCATCCGGCGGTGCAGGAACATTCTTCGATGTACCAACAGATAGTATCTATGATGCGATTAATTCTAATAAATTATTTATTGAAAAAATCTTTGAAGATACGATCATCTCCTATGATGTTGCTACTCGCTTTTCTTTAATGGATACAATAATTAATCTAGATAATTTTGATTTCAGATTACGATCTACTACAGATCTTTGTTTACAAACTAGTCC
>CALJIY010000332.1 GCA_937973945.1 uncultured Saprospiraceae bacterium
TTTGGCGGACATGGCATAGTGGGGGTCTATAAAAATGGAGCCGGCCCAACTATTTTATATCGAACCGATATGGATGCTTTACCAATGCCTGAAAAAACAGAATTGGCCTATGCTAGTAAAAAAACGATAGATTTAAAAGGACAATCTACAGGGGTCATGCACTCTTGCGGGCATGATATTCATATGACCACTTTATTAGGAACTGCCAGAGCCTTGGTGAAGATGAAAGACCAATGGAAGGGGACCTTGTTGGTGATCGGGCAACCTGCCGAAGAAATTGGACAAGGAGCAAAGATGATGTTAGAAGAAGGTTTGTACGAAAAATTTGGCGTGCCGACCTATGGAATTGGTTTGCATTCTAGTGCAGTAGTAGAGGCAGGACAGATAAGTTTGAGCTCAGGCTATTCTATGGCGAGTGTAGCGAGTGTAGACATCAGTGTATATGGGGTAGGTTCTCATGGTGCAGCGCCTCATATGTCTGTAGATCCTGTGGTACTAGCCAGTATGATGGTGATGGATCTGCAAACCATCGTAAGTCGGAGTGTAAAACCTATTGATGCGGCAGTGGTGACTGTTGGTGCTATCAAAGGAGGAACGGTTCACAACATCATATCTGATGAGGTAACTTTGAAATTGACGATCAGAACCTACAAAAAAGAGGTACAAGATTTAATCTTTAAACGTATCAAAGAAATTGCTAAAGGAACTGCTATTGGCGCAGGATTGCCTGAAGATAAAATGCCATTGGTTACCATCAACAGTGCAGGAACGCCTTCTAATTATAATAATCCAGCTTTAACAGATAAGGTAATCGCTTCTGCTAAAAAGGTGATTGGTGAACAGAATATTCTTCCTGCGGAACCTCAAATGCTCGGAGAAGATTATGCGAGATATGGTCAAACGAGCCATAAAGTACCAACCATTCTTTATTGGTTAGGGACGGTCCCTAAAGCTAGAATGGATTCTGGAGTGGATTTACCAGGTTTGCATTCTCCGTTTTATTATCCTGATCCGTCGCTGTCTATTGAAACGGGGGTAGGGGTGACTAGCCAAGCCTTGATGGATTTGTTTAATGAGTAATATTTAAGTAGAGTAGAGAACAGAGAGTAGAGAACAGAGACTTTGTTCGTTTTCAGCCGAGTGTATTTCGGTTGGTTTTGAAATCATAAATCATAGTTCATACATCATACATCTGCCTAGGTGGATTTATCATGTATGATTTATGATATCTGATGTAAGATTTTTCCACCCACGATTCTCCGCTCTTTGATCTCCCTTCAAAAAAAATACAATGTCTAATATAAAATTCTCCCCAGTAATAATAGGAACCATGCGTTTAGGCGTATGGGGAGAAAAACTCTCCCTAGCGGCCCAAGAACGATTCATCGATCAATGTTTGGATCTAGGAATCAAAGATTTCGATCATGCAGATATCTACGGTTGTTATACGACCGAAAGTGAATTTGGTGCTATCCTAAAACGGCGTAAAGACCTAAAGAATAAAGTACAGATTACGACGAAGTGCGGCATCAAATTGATTTGCGAAGAACGCCCTACGCATAAGATTAAGTCGTATGATTCTAGTGCTGCCCATATTCTTCAATCCGCAGAGAACTCGCTAATGGAATTAGGGATTGATCAGATTGATTTACTCTTGTTACATCGGCCAGATTATTTAATGAATCCTAGTGAAATAGCGGAAGCTTTTGGGCAATTAAAACAGGCAGGAAAAGTGAAACACTTTGGCGTGTCTAACTTTACGCCTTCTCAATTTGATTTATTGAATAGCTATACGCCATTGGTCACGAATCAAATAGAAGTATCGATTAGCCATCGAAATGCCTTTGAAGATGGCGCTTTAGACCAATGCATGAAACATAAAATTCAACCAACAGCATGGTCTCCATTAGGTGGGGGGGCTATTTTTGGCAAGACAGAAGATGTTAGTCTTCAAGCTATTCAAAAAGTTGCCAGCACACTTGGCGATAAATATGATGCTGGTATTGATCAGATTTTATTGGCTTGGATCAATAAGCACCCTGCTCGTATTGTATCTGTTTTGGGTACTTCCAAAATTAAACGGGTAGCGGCTGCATTACAGGCATTGGAGATAAAAATGACACATGAGGAATGGTATGAATTGTGGCAGGCGGCTATTGGGGAAGAGGTGGCGTAATATATACCTTGCGCCAGCGCGTAAACATTGAAAACTGTTGTGATCGTCGAGGTTTGTAACCTCGATGCCATACGATCATCATACTGCATCGAGGTTACAAACCTCGACGATCCTATATTTATGATAGTATTTACAAAATAAATCTAAAAGTGTACGGTAGCGAACAGAAAAAATGGGATGCATCGCTTTCACAGCGATGCATCCCATTTTTATTAAATAAAACCTCAAGAAAATTAATCCGAGATCAATTCAAAATCAGTTCGACGATTATTAGATCGGCCTCGCTCCGTATCATTTGAGGCAACAGGCTTATCTGGACCATTACCTACTACCACAAAACGATTTCGAGACATGTTATATTCTGAAGCAAGATAGTTGGCAACTGCTTGAGCTCTTTTCTTAGAAAGTGCCAAGTTGGTTGCTCTTGATCCTGTATTATCCGTATTTCCTTCAATTCTAATTCTAGCATTAGAGAAGGCATTTGCAATAGGAACAAACTCTTTGTCTATGATATACTTGGAGTTTTCATCCAATTGATACTCTCCCGTTCGGAAACTGATAGACACTTGCTTAGAGGCTACGGCCTCTTTCGTTTCATCTGCTTTAGTAGCGGTAGCAAATTCTTTCGTTTTTTCTGGAAAATGTGCTTCCCCAGTTAAAGTTGTGTTGTTAACCAGACCAGGGTAATTGATTTGGGACCAAGCAGGTGGGAACTTACCACCAGTGTGTCCAAGATCATTGTATACATTGGACATTCTTGAGTATAAACTTTCCCCTGTTACGCCTTTGAAATCCTTATTTAAGCCAAAGAAATTTTTGTTATCACCATGTGTGACTAAACGCACATTACCGATCATTTCATCCGCTTCCTCCGTTGATAAAGCAGTACCTCTTTCTGTAAATTCTCTACCTAAGATAGTTGCTGCTTTTTTTCGTGCAGTAGGAGAGTTATTAATTTCAGCTGCTCCTTTCATCCATCCCTCATACAATTGCTCTAAACGCTTTTTGTTCTTATTGACATAACTCTTTTTAGCAAAGAATACATCGGCAATGATGTTTGAAGCTGAACGAGTACTTTCCAGTACTCTAGAACCTGGGACTGCTTTGACGGATAAGATATCATCTGGTGACCACACCACAGCGGCGTCAACTCGTTGACTTTTAAAGATAGCTGCTGCTTGGATAGCACTTTCTTGAGCGACTATGGTTACATCATCTTGCGTTAAGCCACCAGCTTCCAACATCCATAATAAGAAAGAATGGGAAGGAGTTAATTCAGCCACCGCAATTTTCTTACCTTTTAGGTCAGATACTTTTGAGATGCCTCTTCTAGCAACAATCGCATCACCTCCTCTAGACCAATCCGCTTGGAATAAAACTACAGGATCAAATTGAGCTAAATCTCCACCAGATTCTGTTGGAAAAGCATCTATAGTTGCCCATAGTAAGTCTACATCGTTATTTTTCCATGCGGCTCTAGATGGAACAAAATCATCTAATACAACAAATTCTACTTGAAAGCCATAATCTTTATAAAAACGAGAAGCTTTACTAGCCTCAAAACCTTCATTAAAATATTGACCTGCTGCATATCCACCCCATGTTACAACACCAATTTTAATAATATCATCTCTATTAGCTGAGCTGCCAGAGTTGGAATTACTATTTGGTCTTGTAGCAGGTGAAGAGCTATTTCCACTGTTCCCATTACTGGAGTAATCGGAGCCACCTTGTTCTAAATTTTCGGCTTGATCTTGAATAGATTGACCAGCATTGGTATTATTCAAAAACCAGTTTCCACCAAATACTAATGCTCCTACAATGAGCATGGTAATTAATAATTTAGAAAAGGTCGTAAGTCTTTTTGCCATGTTATGTTAATATTAAATAAGTAAGTTATTTTTTTAGAAGTCAGACCGCTGCGCTGTCAGATCGTTCTGCTAAGCTTGCGCTTAAAGAACTGTCAGAGGTCAGATGTGTGATGTTGACCATCTTATGAATGATTAAGGTCAACATCATACATCTGACAGCGAAGCGTTCTGACACCCGCCCGCCCGGCAGTCGGGCTGGTCTGACAGTTTCGGAGAAACGATCTGACATCTATATAGACGGCAACTATTCGAAGAAAGTATCATATTGATTTCTATGTCCTTCCACTCTGACGGGTGTTTTAACAGGAACATTTAAATCCAAGACTTCTTCATCATTATTTGCAGCTACGATTATATCGTCTTTTTCCTCTCCTAATAATAGGGATGCGCCTTCTTTTTCCCACTTCTCCAGCATTTTCATGCCTTGCTCCTCAAATACTCCATTTTGTAAATCGACAGAGTTCATGAACTCAGAAGACATGTCCATAAATCGCTCCATTTCTCCCACTTTCTTACTGACATCATCTGCAACTGCCTCTAAGGCCATATCAAACATGTATCTCGCATCTTTATCTCCCTTAATGACACTCATAGCAGATTTCATCGCAGAATGACTGGCATGGATCGCTTTTCGTTCTTGCTCTTTGATCATCACCTGATCTTTCACATCCTCCAACAATATTTCGGAGTTCTCATACATTTTGGTTAGTACTCTATATAGTACCTCCATCTTTTTGTATAATGCTTCTAATTTTGCGTTAGACTCTTTTAAACGGCCTGCCTTTCTGGTTTTTAAAATAACCTCTGCTTGTTTACCTGCCGTTTTTGCTCTACCTGCTAGACTGATATTTTCTTGAATCTGGCGCCTGTTATTGACGATCAACTCCTTCAACTTATGCATCTGACCACGCAACTTCCCAATCTGCTTATTCATTTGACGCAAATTGTTCTTCAAGTCGTCAACATAAGACTTCAATATACCAATCGGATCTATTTGTACAAAAAGACCAGTTATTGCTCGCATGGCACTTTTATACATATAGCTCACTAGCGTCCGAGTCTTCGAATCCAAAGCTATAAATATAACAGCAGCCAAAGCCATAAGGGTTCCTGCAAGATATACCGTACTAGAAAGTATAGCTGCTAAAGGAAGCATTGATAACAAATATCCACCACCTAGTATTAGGGCACCGAGGAAAATTGCTCCTGTGACGCCTTCCGGCCGTTGCCAAAATGATTTAGGTTTAAACTCTCCCATTTTTAATAAAATTATATTAATTAGATTACTGTTTTATAAACTAGAGCATAGAATATAGAAGCGAGAATTGAGATATATTTCGCTAACGAATAATAGGATCACGTTTGCTTGATTAACGTAATACGTCTCTGTTCTCTGCTCTCGCTTCTAAACTTATTTCAAATACTTTTTCATATTATCAATATCCTTCTGGATATGTGCTACCAAAGAATTGAAAGAGGCAACAAAGTTGTTCTTGGTTGTTTCTACTTTCACCACTGCTCCTGAAATTTCTTCTTTCATAGTAGCTAATGTTTTTTGATCTGCTTCGATCTCTTGCGTTAAACGCTTAATTTGCTCTGCTTTCGCTTTGATTCCTTTTTCAAGGTCTGCCATCTGCTGTTCTCTACCACCTATTTGTTTAGATCGTTGAGCTGCTAGCGCCTGTCCAAATTTTTGTTCTTCTTGTTGTAGTATCGCGACATAATGGTCTGCAGTCTTTACGAGATGCTCTGGTGTGACCTTCATCGTTTTAGCCATGGCAAAGGCAGATTGGTATCTGGTCTTTTCATCCATTGGCATATTCTCCAAGTTCTTTAAGGATTGCTTGAACTCTAGATAATCGAAACCATCTAGATTATTCTTATCCATAGCTGCCAGCAGAATGGACATGAATTTATCTGTTACTTGTCCAGCCGCTCCTTTCGATTCGTTGGTATTCGTAGCTTTTGTGGCCGAACTTTTAGCTGCGGAAGTATTTTTTCCTGAGGTGCTTTTTGTTTTTTGAGTCTTTGTTGTCTTAGAAGTGGTACCTTCTTCTATTATAAACCATGATTTTAACCGATCTCCTAAGCCCATTATATAGATTTTCTAACGTTGTTATTGATTCGGAATGACGAAATAATAAATTACACAATTATACTTCGCTCTTTTACCTCTGGTTTTGGTACAAAGCCTTTTGGCTTTAATTTTTTGTGCCACTGGCACAAGTACATGCAGGATGCTAGGCATCGCCTACGTTTTTTGCCTTGCCAGAGATAAAAATAGCTTTGCCTACTTGTGTAGTTTATTAATCCCTCATTCCTTAGATGAGAGTTTTCTCCTTATTGATCTGGGCGATATGGCCCATAACCACAAAAATAATCTACAAAGTAAGAAAAAATCAGATAATTCTACAACATGGTTCTTCTAAAGAAGCTTTGTTATGCTTATATTTTTGAGATTAATTCTTTTCTTGTGAATGGTTAAGTAATAAATTACGTTTTTATGCGCTATTATTTTTTCTTTCTACAAGGCATGAATGAAGTGAAACTTCTGAACCGCTTGCGGATGGGCTGCTAGGGATAGCCTAGCTATCACGAGGCTTTTCAACGCAGTAGTAAGAAAAAAGAACTAGCAGAAGAATATAAGTTTATTATTTCGTCATTCCTTAGGATGTAATATTGCTGTCAAATAAATATAAAGGCATAGCTTACAAGTCCTTTTAGGTATATTTTTGAGGCAATAACATTCCGAAGCACATTGAATTAGTATGAAGATTGGAATAGCGTGACTAGAAATGATTTTTAAAATTTATTAACTATATACTGAAATGAAAAATATTTTTCTACTATTTATTTGTATTGGATTAATTTCTGCTTGTGGAGCGGGGGAGAGAGGAACATCAGAACAACAATTAGAGGGAGAAAAATGGGATAAAGTGATGGCAAATCATGATGTAGTAATGCCAATGATGGGAACGACCCATAAAGTGCGCAAAGCCTTAAAAGCTTATCAGAGTAGCAAAGGTGCTTTAGAGCAGTCAGAAGCTGCATCTATTACTAAAATGATCGCTGATTTAGACAAGGCGGACGAAAGTATGATGGATTGGATGCAAAACTATCAAAAACTAGGGAAGCTACAATCTTCTAAATCCCATGCGGAAATCATGAAATATCTTGATGTAGAAGAGGCTAAAATTAATAAGGTTAAAGAGCTGATGGATTCGAGTATTGCTGCTGGGCAAGCTTTTTTAAAGAAATAATTATTAGATGGCTGGCATTTTAAAAATGCCTGTCATCTGGTTTTCAGTAGATTATGTTAGTCCTTCATTTGCATTAATAAGCGTTCATCAAGCTTATTGATTCATATTAGAAACAAAATTACACTTGCATGAAAAACATATACTACCTAATTCCTGTTCTATTCCTGTTGCTTAGTTGCAAAGAGGAAATAAAGAAAGACTTGCCCATACTAGGGAACACCTACGAAGAAGCTGGAAAAACGATCTATCATGAGATCAGAGATTTTTCTTTTGTTAATCAGGATAGTATGCCAATAACGAATAAGGAATTTGAGGGTAAAGCCTATGTTTCTGACCACTTCTTTATTTCCTGCCCAACCATTTGTCCTAAACTATCAAAATCTATGCTGCGAATTCATGATAAATTCAAGGCAGATGATCGCTTGTTGTTACTATCTCATTCCATTGATACAAAATACGACACCATTCCGAGGCTAAAAAAATATGCTAATAATTTAGGCGTTAGCTCAGATAAATGGCATTTTGTAACAGGCGATAAAGAACAAATTTTAGATATAGCCGAGGATTATTTTAACGTAGCCTTAGAAGATGCTGATGCACCAGGCGGCTATAATCACAGCGGAAGATTAGTGTTGGTTGACAAAAACAGACACCTTAGAGCTTTCTGTGATGGAACAGACACAGAATCGGTCACCAAGTTTTTAGGGGATATTGAAATTCTTTTAGCGGAAATGGACCAGGAAAAATTATAATGAATAAAATCAATTTTCTCTATCTACTATCCTTGGCAACAATCAGTATCTATGCCTATCAATTCCAAAGTTGTCAGTCTAATCCTTATGTGCATGGACAAATATTGTATGAAAATTTCTGTGCCAATTGCCATATGGAAGATGGAAGTGGACTGATAGGAAATATCCCACCATTAGCAGGTGCTGATTTTTTAAAAAACTATGCAGATCAATTGCCTTGCATTATTCGATATGGCGTTCAAGATACCCTAGTCGTAAATGGACAAACCTATACCACACCTATGGCAGGGATTCCACAATTGACAGATATTGAAGTCACTAATGTAATTAATTATATTAACCATGCTTGGGGAAATGATAATGGCTTTACTCGTCCGACGGACGTGCAAGTAATTTTGGAAGGATGTAAATAAGAAGTAGTGAAATTGCCGCAAAGAATATGATCAATTTATGCTCTTTAAACCAATCTAAATTATTGACCATTACGTCTGTAAAGAAATAACCCATCCCGCCGTACAAAGCAATCCACAATACTCCTCCAAAGGAACTTACTAAAAAGAATTTTTTGATAGATACATTGCTAATGCCAAATAGAATAAGTAGAATCATTCTGAATCCAATCAGAAAGCGGTAGCTTAGAAAAAAGGCCCAATTATTTTTATGAAATGGAGTTAAGACTTTATCTAGTCGCTCATTAAGTATAGGTCGCTGATCGAAGAAGGCCTTTCCTTGTGTTTTACCTAAGATAAAGAACAACCAATCATGGGTTAAAATGCCTAAATACCCAGCCAATAAAACAGACGTATAATCTAGATGTCCCAATTTTGCAAATACCACACCTGTAAGGAATAAGAATTCTCCTTCTAATATTACGCCTAGAAATACGGCAATAAGCCCAAGTGATAACAGGTATGCTTCCATTATTGAATTGATTAAAAAGGAAGCAAGCTACTATTTATCAATAAATTGTTTAGTAATGTATAGCTATTTAATCACCGAATAAAAATAAATTCAGATACTTTTTTTGTTAATAGATCAATGTAAGTGGCTACAAGTGAATTGCTTAGCTCCAAGTCTCAACTTAATGATATGGCATTTATTATTCCTAGTTTTCTTAGCTGTTTCTTTTTGTTTAAAAATTACTTAAATTTGTGTCTCATTACATTCCCTCCTTTTGTTCCTCCACTTAATCCTCTTTTTTCCCAACTAAGAATTGTACTATAACCTACCTATTCTTATAATAGATTTAAACATAAATCTATTCTTACTCTCCTAATTTTAAACTACCTCCTAAATACTTCCTATTCCACCATATTATACAACCTATTCCCCTCTTCTATTTTATCTATTTAATGTATTAAAATGAATATGGTAAACGCTTTAATTAGCAAAAGTAGATTAGGTCAATATAGTACATTCCTAATTTTTTGTTGTTCACTAAGTCTTTGGAGTCCAATTAATTTGACAGCGCAGAACTGTGAAAGAACGGAGTTTCGTACAATGGACGGAACCTGTAATAACATGAGGACCTATTCTAAAAAATGGGGAGCGGCAAATATCCCCATTGACAGAGTTTCAGGATATGAGTATGCTAACTCAGATCACTACAATGACATGGTGACTGATCGTCCCAATCCAAGGTACTTGTCTAATGCTTTATTTGCTCAAGAGGGTGCCAATCCTAATACAAAAGGCTTAAGCAGTTTTGTTTATGTTTGGGGACAATTTTTAGATCATGACATAGGCATATCTCCAACTGATGCCACTGATAAAGCAAGTATTCCGCTACCTCCAGATGAGCCTACCTTTACGAATGATATTGCTTTTAGTAGGTCAAAAGTCAGCGCATTTACAGGATCTTATAATGCCAGAAGTCCAATTAATTTAATCACTAGTTGGATTGATGGTTCTCAAGTATATGGCTCAGATACAGAACGAGCGCATTGGTTAAGAACCTTTAAAAACGGACAATTAAAAGTGTCAAGAGGTGATTTGTTACCTTTTAATACCATTGATGGAGAGGCGGATGGTGCTATTGATCCAACAGCTCCGGAAATGGATAATTTGGATAATGGAGCAAGACCGCATTTTGTTGCGGGAGATACGCGTGCAGGCGAACAACCAGGGTTGACTGCATTGCACACGATCTTTGTACGAGAACATAATAGAATTTGTACGGAACTAATAGACCAAGGATATGTGGATGACGAACTGATCTACCAAAAAGCTAGAAAACAAGTAGCCTGTATTCTGCAGGCGATTACCTTTAATGAATTTCTACCTGCTTTAGGTATTCAACTCCGACCTCACAGAGGCTATAATCAATATATCCGACCTGACGCAATGAATGTATTCACCACTGCGGCATTTAGAATTGGTCATACGATGGTAGCGGAAGACTTTATATTATTAGATGATAATTGTAATCCTGTCAGAGAAAATCTTTCTTTGGAAGAAGCATTTTTCAATTCTCGCTGGATTTCACAATTAGGGGTAGAACCTTTTTTAAAAGGTTTCTCTACGCAGCTTCAAGAAGAGATTGACGGAAAAATTATTGATGGACTAAGAAATTTCCTGTTTGCTATTCCGAATCTTCCTGGCACATTTGGACTTGATTTGGCATCCATTAATATTCAAAGAGGAAGGGATCATGGCTTGAAAAATTACGCCTATATTCGGTATCATTTTACTGGTCAGCGAATTACTGCATTTAGCCAAATAAATAGTGATCCCAAAATTTGGAGACCTATAGCGGAAGCTTATAACTATGATATTAATAAGGTAGATCCATGGGTGGGAATGTTAAATGAGTCGCCCGTTTACGGCAGCGCTGTAGGACCAAGTATTTACTTTATTCTAAAATACCAATTTGAGGAACTTAGAGATGGTGATTTCTATTATTATAAAAATGATCCTTATTTATCACCATCTGATGTTAGTGCAATAGATGAGACTTCTTTAGCGAATGTTATTCTTCGAAATTCAGAACTTTCTATTTTGCAGGACCAAGTGTTTTATACAAAAGACTCAGATATCTGTGAAGAAGAACCAGAATCGGAAGAACAAGATGATTTAAATAGTGTAAGTTGCAATGGGACAACTATAGAATACGGTGCTGGTAAAATCAATATTATTGGGGAAACAGATAAAACTTATCATTACCAAGTTTTTAATAAGGCTTGGCAAAGAATAGATGGTTGTGGCTGGAATTGTGGGACCTTATTTCAGTTAGAGAATTTAGAACCAGACGACTATCGAGTTTATGTATATTCTGGAACATGGTCTATACTTTGTAGTGAAGTTATTACGCTTGAGGGCACTGGTGGTTTGATTGATAATGATGGGGATGGTATTGTTGCAGACAAAGATTGTAATGATGCAGACCCTACTGTTTCTTTAATAGGTGCTCCTTGTGATGATGGAGATGCCAATACGATAAATGATCTAGTGGATGAGAATTGTGAATGTCATGGTAGTGCTACAGATCCAGATCCAGACACAGATCCAGAAGGAACGGAGATTATGTGTGATGAAGTAATCATAAGCTATGGTAATGGGGAGATAAAGATTACAGGGGTAGCAGGAAAAGAGTATATGATCAAGGTAGCTCGAACAGCTCCTGATTGGACGTATATCGAAGACTGTGTAGGCGGTTGTGGATCAAGTAAAACCTATTCCAATCTAATTGATGGTGATTATACGGTAAGAATTTGGTCTGATAAATGGGCGCCAATGTGTGATGAGCAAATTAGTCTAACAAGTAGTTTGTTAAGCGATGAAACAAGTAGAACCAAATCAAAAATTCCTACTTCAATAGGGGAGAGTAAACTATATCCAAATCCTGCTACTAATAGAATATTCTTAACGCTGCCTACTTTTATAGGTGAGGAAAGCTCTATTTTATTGTATAATAATTTAGGTCAGATTATTTATGAGATGTCAAGTAGACAAGTCGACAGATCTCCTATAATGATAGATGTAGCCAATTTTCCAGCAGGGGTCTACCACCTTCAAGCTATGGCAGCTGGAAGAGATCGGGTTTATCATAAATTAGTAATAGAGTAATAGACAAGTCCAGCATAATGGGGTCATAGATATAAACCCCAATAAATATACTAAACATAGTTGCAAAACTCCCTTTAAGTGCCTTTCCATTCGGAAGGCACTTTTTTTGTAGTTCAGATATGTTTATTTTTGGAATCTGAATAGAAATTTCTTCCTACCCCATAAAACAACTTCTCTATTTTAATAATATCTAACAATTATAATAATGAAAAATTCGCTCTTATTAATAGCAGCAGTACTATTATTTTTACCAGCATGTAAGTGGAAAAACACAAAGAATGCTTTAAAACATGGAGAAAAACTAAAATCTTCCATTGATTCCTTTGAAAAGAATAGACAAAAACTATCCGCTAAACTTGTAAGCAGTTTAGAAGACGCACAACAAGAATTAACGGCAGAATCGCCAGATTTACCAAAAGTCTCTAAAGATTTTGAAAAAGAATGGACGTCTATCCAAAGCAGGTATAGTGATCTTAAAAGCGATTTTGAGCGAGTGGGCACGTCCTCTACAGACTTTTTTGCCAAATTAGATGAATTAAGTGGCAGTATTAATAAAGAATCTCTGAGGAACGAAGAATTGGCTAAAAACCAAGAGCTACGTATCAAATGGGATAAATCTTACCAAGAAGCTTCTGTAAGTATTGATAAAGTAACGCAGGTATTGGAGGCAGGGAATGATTTTCATATGGTTTTGGTGGCCTCTAGTATCCGTCAAAAGCTGGAACAAAATGTGGCGGAGCTAGATGTGATCGCTGCTCAAGCCAAAGAATTATTAGGCGATTTAGAAGCTTTTACGGTAGCTGGACGAGAGCTAGTTGAAGGATAATAATAAATAAAAAAAATACAAATATTAAAACTTGGCACATATATTGAAATATGATATGTATTGAGTTTTGGTTAAAAGACTTAGGCGCTCCGAATGGGGCGCTTTTTTTTTGCAGTTTCTTTGTTTGAAACTAAAAGCCCTATGCAAATTTTGCATAGGGCTTTTCTAATTTTAAGGATCTATGGCCTTTTTTAAAACTTGGCATATATATTGAAATATAATATGTATTGAGTTTTGGTTAAAAGACTTAGGCACTCCGAAAGGGGTGCTTTTTTTTTGCGCTCTAAATTATTTATCCACTTTGTCTAAGCCAATATAATAGGATCAAGTGGTAAGAAATCCTTAGGCTCTGCACCAATTAAAAATTGCTGCCCTCCATAGGCATTTCCATATCCAATATTTCTTTGGAAGTTTTGTTGGAAACCGCCACTAGTGACTTGAATTTGTAAGATGCCAGGCTCACAATTTTTATTTTGTATAAATGGCACATCAAAAGCACAAATGTTATTTGTTGCTTTTTGTGGCTCCACTATTGTTTTCTTTCCTTCTCTATTATGATGTACTAGTTGCATCCAAGTTTCTCCTAAATTTGAAAGGTATGGATTGGCGATGATTATTTTATCCTTGCCGTCTGAAATTTCTGGACCCATCAAATGGTAATAACTTCTACTAGCATTTTCCGAGGTTAGTTGTATACCATACAGTCCTCCTTTTATTTGTATTGGAATAGAGTTGACATTGATACTAGCATCATATTGCTGGAAATGAGCTACTGTAGGCGAATTGTCTTTGTAATGGAAATATAGTTTAATTGCGCCAAAACCATTAGGATAAGCAGGTATTCTATGCGTTTGGGAATATTCTACTTCTCCTGAAGGGAAATGAATTAATTCAATCTTTACTTCTTTTCCATTCATATTATACCGCTTATTGCCATGCGCCCAATCCGAGCCATTAGCAAAGGTGGTATACAAGTTAATATTAGAAATACCTATCCATTCTGATTGTGTGTGGTAATCATCAATATCTAAATAAATTTTTTCCCCTTCTTCAAACTCTCCACTAAATAAGCGTTGATCTATTAACCATTGCCTAGTTGGTTTTGTCTCTACACTTGGTATTAATTTTTCGCAAATACTATAAAACAACTCTGTACTAGGATCTTCCAATTCTTTCTGAACGTAATCATAATAGATACGATTAAACTCTTTTGCAAAGTACTTTCCTGTTTTTATATAATACTCAATGGCTATTTTATGAAAGGCTTCTGAACCTAGATAATATCTGGCATTTTCTAAAGTTAGAATTCCACCAAAAGTAGACTGTAAGTTCTGTGTGGAAAGTGAAGGATCTGTAATTCTGAAATCATAATTGTAACCGATCGTTGATCCATACACTGCTCCAGCTTGCAAATGATTATTGTTAGGAGTTGTTCTGTTTAACTCATCTTTAATCATGTTTGCAACTCCCTCTGCAAAAAATTCTTCTATTAATTCTGTCTCCTCATTAAATTTAAACTGTTTATTGGCAAATAGTACTTGCTTCCGAGAGGCATGAATCAGTTCATGTATCAGATTGTTTCTATTTGCAGATAGGTTGATAGTATTTGAAGATGGCAGATATACATCATTACTCGCCTCCACTATTTTAAGTGGCCCAGGTAAAGCTGCTTTCCCATAGTGTTTTTCTATGAGGGGTTTTACTAATTGGAATAGTTCTTTATCTGACTCTTTTTCAAATCGCACATCTAAATCATAGGCCCCTAAATAGAAAGGTTCATTTATAGGGAAAGGACCATAATAAGTTGGACTACCAATTACATTATCTTTAACAGGCCAGCAGACTATCCGAAGTTCTTTTTCATCTGTAGGTACTTCATGAATGGAGAAAGAGGGGAGTGTCTTAACTGGGTATTCGGATTTATAGAATAATTTTTTTCCAGTACTATCTATTGCTGCATAATAGACCCAATCTATGTCCTTAGGGGGCTCTATTTCAATAATACAGCTATATGGGAGAAAATTTAAAACTTGTTTGATTTGAACAGTGGTACTTGGGTCTACAGGTGGAGCTGCGCTAGGTTTTTTAGCAGCTGCGGTTTCCGATGAATTCAACATTTTCATGGAAATTTTTAACTCTGTTGCGTTTGGATTCATAAAGTTTTTTTTCGGAGGAGGTATAACTGGATATTGTTATAAGTTCCCTGTTTTTAGTTTTGTTAATAGATTTGTTTAGCCACAAGGTATATAATTTTTCTAAAAAAGCAATAAGTTAATCCTGCTCTTACCTTGCTTAATGTGCTGACCAATAGGTGTTTATCTATTAAGAATAACTCAAACTTAGAGAACGTATCTATTTTGTTATTTTATGTTTTTGGAAGAGAATACAGAGAATATGGTTTTAATTTATGAGAATTAGGTAAACATGTAAAGGTATGAGGAAAAAGTATGTATATTTTTATAGATAATGTTTGCTTAGTGGAAGAAAGATTTCCTATTGAAAAAGATGTTATCATATTTTTTTAAAAAAATTTGAATTTTTATTCAATTTCAATAATTAATGGCGTGTGGTCACTTAATTTTATCCAATCATCATATGTTCCTATACTGATATTAAATCCATTTTGAATGATGCTTTTATGTGCCACACAATAATCAAGATGATAGGGCTTTTCTACATTTCGATATAAATAAAAAGTAGCTTGCGTTTCCTTGCCATATTGTTCTTTATTGGCAGAATGGTATAAACTAGTAAAATTTTGTTCTTCCAAAAAATGAAGCGTTTTGCTAAAATTACCAGTGTAACTTTGCTTATCCCAAATTTGATTGCCGTTGAAATCCCCTATGATAATGGTATCTTTTTCTAGGAGTTCTTTGTAGAATTGTAAGGCACTCCAAACTTGTCCGATGTATCGCTGTTTATGGTTTTGCTTGTTGGGCATTGCCCAAACGGCAATCAAAGTAAATTCCTTCAGACCACTTACTTCTAATGGAATGACATATCTAAATGCAGGATTGAATAAGGGGGATAATTTGAAGCTATAATCAGCATAGGAAAAAATACCAATGCCTTTATGAGGATTGTCCCCATACCAAAAAAAATCCTTGGGCGCTGGTGTTAATTTCCCAAACTGCAATTTGTCTTCATTTTCACATTCTGGAATGACCAATAGATCAGGCTGAAAACTTAATACTTCTTTGTATTTTTTCCGGAACGCCATTTGACAATTCCAGGAGATTATTTTCATAGAATGTACTAAGTTAGAAATTGCTGAATATATTTGATATAGCCTTTCCTTCCGTCTCTTTTTCGCCAAGTCTTTGCTGACTTTAGTAAGGTCTTAAAAGCTAGGGTATATAAATGTGCTAGACTAGGAATTGTGGCGGTCCCATGTAAGATCTCTGGATTGTTAATATACGGCGCATCTGCAGCCATTTCTTCTCGAAGATCAATACTATTTAAAATCTCTTCCATTAAGGCTTGCTTTCGCTCAATGGTACTTTCTGGCTCTTCAACTTCTTTTTTACTCGCTACAGATTTGTAGTATTTCAATAATTGTTCGTAAACCCATTCTATTTCAGCGTCATGCAATTTTGGAAATTCTTCGTGCAATTGCACAACAACTGATTCAATAGTTTGCAGTAAGGTTTGTAGGTAATAAGGTGGCATTTGTTTTTTGCTTCAAATTTAAGAACAATCTATTCGAATATACTTTTAGTGCACAAGTAATATTAAAAAATATTCAACATTTAGTTACCTTTAAGAATGATGAATCGAAGAAAATTTATTAGAAATACAGCTATTGCTAGTGCAGCCTTCTCCATCCCTTATGCCTGCCAATCCTCAAAAACAACTATTGTTACTCAAATAACTGATTTTAGTGCTTTGGATTTGTCCCAAGCTATCCGATCAAAAGAGCTAAGTTGTGTGGAAATAATGAAGGCTTATTTAAAACATATCCACCAATATAATCCGATCTATAATGCGATTATAAGTATGTTGCCCGACGATGAATTAATGATCCAAGCGCGCAAAGCGGACGAAGCTTTGGCAAAAGGAGATTATTGGGGTTGGATGCATGGGATGCCACATGCTATTAAAGATTTGGCGCCTGTTGCAGGGATGCGCTACACACAAGGCTCTCCTTTATTCAAGAATCGAATTGCAGAAGAAGACAGTCCTTTAATTGCTAAAATCCGAAATGAAGGCGCTATTTTCATTGGCAAAACGAATACACCTGAATTTGGTTTAGGTTCCCAAACTTATAATCCTATCTTTGGTGCAACAGGATGTGCTTATAATCCAAGCCTTACCGCAGGAGGAAGCAGTGGCGGCGCCGCATGTGGATTGGGTACCCGTATGCTACCTGTAGCAGATGGAGGCGATATGATGGGCTCGCTAAGAAATCCTGGTGCTTTCAATAATGTAATTGGCTTTCGACCAAGTACGACTGTTGTGATGGCAGAAGGAAGCGCCACAGATCGTTTATTATGGACCTCTGGACCAATGGGTAGAAATACCAGAGACACCAATAGGCTACTTCAAACATTGGCTAATAAACCAGATCTCAATGAATTAATTCCACTACCTTTAAAGAACATAAAAATTGCTTGGCTCGGTAATTTGAATAACTACTTAGCCATGGAAGAGGGTATTATTGACTTGTGTGAAGCTAGTCTGAAAAAGATTGCAGATGCGGGTGCAAAAATAGAAGCGACTCAACCAGATTTTAAACTATCTGATTTATGGTTCTGTTGGACAACCCTACGCCACCATATCCGACTACAACAATTAGAATATCTGGATTATCCAGCCAAACAAGATTTACTGAAGCCAGAATTATTGTGGGAGATACAACAAGGATTAAGTTTTTCTGAAGCGGATGTAGCTTCCGCTAATAAAATTCGAGCTGATTGGTATCTTGAATTAGATCGCTTATTCGAACAGTATGATTTTTTAGTATTACCGACTGCTCAAGTATTCCCTTTTTCAAAAGATACCCATTGGCCAAAAGAAATTAATGGTCGATCAATGGATACCTACCACCGTTGGATGGAGGTCGTTATTTTGGCGAGTCTTGGCGGAATTCCTGCGGTAAATGTACCTGTAGGATTTGATGCGCAAGGTAGACCTATGGGAATGCAAGTTATAGGTAAATTTGGAGATGATAGACGCGTGTTGGAATTTGCATTGGCTTATGAAGGGATTACGGATTTTCTTAATATGAAACCTAAGTTGAGTTGAGTCTAAAATAAAGTTGGGGCAGGCAGTTGATTCATCCGATCACTTACAGTGTAATATTTTCAGCTTATTATTTCGTCGTTACTTAAGTATTAGAAGTCAAAATATACATAATTGAACACGGATTTAACTGATTTTATAGGTCGTCTGTATCAGATTTGTTCAGTAGGTCTAGAACGTGATGTACCAGTATGTAACTGTCAACATCACTCACGACCCACAAAAATCCGAAAAGATCCGCGTGGCTACGAAGTAGCTCCGTGTTGAATTATGTCTCATAAGCAGCCTTGTTTTTATAAAGTTAACATTAAGCTATAAAGTAAATTTGATAGTAATTTCTAAGTTCAAAAATTATTTCTATGATGACAAATAAATATATTATACGCTTACTGTGGGTAGTCATTTTAATCTTCCCAACTACTAACAACTTTGCTCAAAAAGCAAATAAGGAAACTATTACAGAAATAGCAAATGGCTTAAAATTACGAG